>CABMOR010000001.1 GCA_902388225.1 uncultured Oscillospiraceae bacterium
TTAACTGCGTTTTGTGCCTTACTGAGACCAAATCTGCACACGGTAAACTGCAAAGCATCAAAAATGCTTGGAGTAAAGATGAGATTTGTTGTCTTGAGACGGCAGCCTTGCCGGCGCAAGGCAACAGCGAAAGCGATAAATATCGCTTTAATACTGCGTTTTTGACGGGTTCGGATTATTACCGTTATCCTACAATACCGCTCTGGGAAACGCCCTGAACAAAGAATTTTTGTCCGAAAATATAGACGATAACCAGAGGAAGTACCGAAAGCACTATACCTGTATCGATAATTGCGTTACGGAAAACATTGGTGAAAGACTCGATGTTGACTCCGTATGCCCTAAGTCCTATAAGCGCATTGGTGATAACGGTATAGTCGCTGTGCCCAAGGAAGAGCTGGGAATAATAGTTATCGGTCCACTGCCATGAAAAGGCAAAGAGGATTATGGTAACCATCATCGGCACAGCATTGGGCAGCATGAGACGGAAGAAAATTCCCAGATGGCTTGAGCCGTCGATCATTCCTGCCTCCTCTATCTCGGTGGGCATTCCGCGGAAGAACTGCCGCAGCATGTATATATAGAGGGAGTTTTTAAAGGCCACGGCCGTAGCCGACAGAATAATAAAGGGCAAAACTCCGTTGGAAATGTCTATTCGTCCGCCGCCGAAAAGCGATACAAGACCAAGGGGATTAATGTGGGCAAAGTTCATATACAGCGAAGCCCAGTCCCCTGCCCTTAAATTTAAAGCGGGCAAGTCCGTATGCGGTAAGTGTACAGCTCAGGGTTTGGAGCACTGCCGTCACAGCGCATAAAATCAAGGTTCGAAGCAGAGTCATCCAATAATCCATAATACCCATTGTGGTTACAACGGTGTAGAGCGAAAAATGTTTTGGTATATACTGCACCGTACTGTCGCTCAGGTCATCATAGCTGAGAAACATGGTACAAACCTTTTCAATAAACGGAAACAGAATCAGGAAAATAATTCCGATAAGAACGACATGGCAGAGAATGTTGCCGCCGTGGTCGACATAAAACTTCTTGGTAAATATCGCCTTGCGTTTCTTTTTGGGCTCTGCCGCAACGTTAGCTTCTTTTACAGCTTCCATTCATAACACCTCCTGATAATTTTTCCGATTTTACTTGTTCTCATAGAATACGAAGTGGTTTACCACGGCTACCACTACCGCTACTATAACACCGACAAAGGCGAGATAAACAAACGCTCTTGCCGAGGCGTCTTCATAAGCACCGGCGGTTATCTTTCCGAATATTTCGGACATAACACCGTTGTTAGCGCTGGTAAAGCTATCGACAATGGTATAGACCATGTTAACAAGAATAAGCGGACTAATCATGGGAATGGTTATTTTCCAGAAGCTTTCCCACCATGTGGCACCTTCAACCGTAGCCGACTCGTAGATGGCCGGGGAAATCGACTGAAGTCCGGCAAGGAAGATTATAAGCTGAACGCCGGAATTTGTCACTATGCTGTATATGTTGTCAATGGCCCCCGAAACAATGGAGGTAAGCTGGGGACTTATGCTCAAGGAATTAAGGAGAAGTTTTATGTCCACCTCAGTAAAGAGACCTCCGGCCACGTTTCCGGATTCGGACGCCAGAGCGGCCGCCGAAACAAGAGACATGTTATCGGCCGTTACGATAACGCCGGTAGATATAACAACCGGCAGAAAGAGCATGGCTCTGTAAAAGCCTTTACCACCGATATTGCGGTTGAGCAGGGTTGCTATTATGAGCGAATAGATCAGAATAATCAGCACGTTGAGAAGCATGTTACCCAGCGACTCCACTATTCCGCGGATAAAGTAGGCGTCGCCGAAAATGGCGTCGCGATAATGCTCAAGTCCCACAGGGGTAAAAACATAGCTTACCTTGTCCACATCACTTATGCTGAACCGGAAGGATTCCACAAGTGCAGGAAGATATATTAACAGCAAACCGATGAGAAAAGGAAGGATGAAAATATAACCCATGGCGTTTTTCCTGGCAGTCAGATCCATCCTGCTTCTTTTACGTTTAATTCTCAGGGCGGTCTCCCCGCCGTTTCCGACGACATCGGCGCTTGCGCTTTGCGCGGCATTTTTAAGTTTCACTTGAAATCCCTCCTTCCTTATTTACTCACCACAGCAAAGTTTTTGGCTCCCACGGTCACTCCGTCGACCTGAACATCGCTGTCGTTATAGTTTACGGCAATCCGTCTGCCGTTTTCGTATGTGGTAACATATACTCCGTCGGCCACCTTATCGTGTCCGGTAATGATACAGTTTTGAACTCCGTCAAGCACTGCCGAAACACGCTTATAGTCCGAAATCGCCGTATCGATCCATCTTTCATAGCTTGTGGAATAAAGCTCGGAATAGTTGGTATCCTTGACCATTTCGGGTTTGGCGTAGTTCATAATGTATCTGATTCCGGCGCCGTATTCAACCGACTTGAGGATAAGCATATCATAGTTATCCGAAAGATTGAGCGCCTGACCGGCGTAGGAAACATATCCGTGGGTCACTATCTGCATAAACGGCACGCTTTCGGCTGCGAAGGAAAGTCCGCTGTTATCCATGGCGATGTCCATTATGTCGGTAGCGTAGGGCAATGCGTAGGCGTTACCCACATCCACCATAATCTTGTTGCTTTCCGAAATCTTTTGTAGAAGCTCAATGCTATCGGTTCTGACCTGCTCACGGTGGACTGTGTTTTCTTCAAAGTCGGAGAACATGGTGTCGCCCACCGTCGAAAGAGCAATAGCCCCGGTCTCAAGCTTGGACATACGCTTCATTATGTCGTCGATTTTGGAAAGAATGGTCGAGCTCTTGTTTACTATCTGGGTAAAGGAAAGGGCAATTTCCTTTTGAATTATGTTGCTTGAGGTTTTGGAATAGGTAACAAGGGTTCCTTCCATGAACCTGGCATGGCTGGAAGCCAATCCGAGACCGCCGCTGTTTTCTTCAAAAACAAGCTCGGCGTTGGGGTAAAGGGTGTCTCCGTTTTGTCCCATATACTCGGCCAGACTTGCAACATCCTTTGCCTTTCCCACAACCGAATTGACATTTCCTATTTTGGAAAGGCTGTTTTGGTATTTGTCACCGAAAAGATTGTTATACCTTACGGCAATGTTGGATACGCCGCCCTGTATGAGCAGGTCATAAATCTCCCGGCACTGGTCAACAGTGGTCAGGGCACGGTTGGCATTGTAGGCATATCCGATTAAGGTTTCCTTTCGAAACACCGAGCCGTAGGTTTCAAAGTAGAATTTTGTCGAGCTGTCCGAAAGCTTTTCTTTGTCGGAAAAGATTTTGTCTCTGACCTTTTCGGCCATTCCCATATAGTTGGATTTCTCCCCTGTGAGGAAGCTATAGCTTATGGAAATGTCCTTGTCATACGGCTTATTGGCAAACTTAAGCAGATTACTCAGGTTTGACATTCCGTTGGAAAGATAGGTATCAAATTCGGCAAGCTGATATTCCGTACCGATGTGGGCATAGGGTGTTACGTCGGAATAGACGGGATCATACTCGATGGTTCCCTGCCCCGAACCGTTATCCACATATGCCACAAAGGAATTGTCTCCGTTGGTCACACCGAAGACGGGCAGAGCGGCTTGCTTCATAGTGCCGTTTATAGATTTGGTCCACTGGGTATGGTCGGGACCGTAGAAGGGTAGCGAAACGTTATTTTTGGTCTGGGTCTTAATGTCAAAAATCGAACCGCTTCCGTCGGGAACAAATACATATCCGTCGCTTCCGTCGGCTATTGTTCCGAAATAAGGCAGAACCGATACCGAATAAAGCTTGAAGTTGTCGTCGTCGTATCTTATCTGGTCTGCGGGGACGTTAACATGAAGTCCGTCCTCCCCGAGGGTATACTCTACCGTGATAAAGAAGTTTGCCTCGGCAGGGGTTTCGGAGTCGTATCCGATCTTTTCATATTCCTCCTCTACCCTCTCAACAGTCCAGCCAATGGGGCGGAGAGCCTCGCTGACAAATTTGGTTTTCATGAGCTTGGCGACGCCCTGAATAATGTAGAGATCTTCAGATTTTATGAGAGGATACTGAGTAGCAATTGCCTGCTGCTGCTCCTTATCAATCTTGTCGTACTCATTGAGAATGTAGAAGTTTGCAAAGCGGTTTCTCTGAGTTGCATTGAGTTTTTCGTATATTTCGTTATAGGTGTCCACCGTCATAACATCGGGAAGCAGATAGTAGTCGATGGTGGTACCTATCTTGTACGCCACCCTTATGCCGTTGTCCATGGCATAGCACATAACCGTGGGGGCATATTCGTTGTTGTTGAGCAAAGCATCCTTATAGCTTGAGAATACTGTGCTCTTGTTGTTGGAGTCGTAATAATTGATAAGTATCTGGGAAAGGTATTTTTCCTTTGTAGACTCAACGGTCGTGGATTCTGCAAAGTCGCTTTCGCTCAGGTTACTCTTCCAAATATATCCCGTACTCTTTACCTTAACACATACAGTCAAAGTTTCGGGGTCTATCATCAACTGATAATTGCTGTTGTCGGCTACAAGGTCATATCCTTCAACATCGGCCTGGCCTCTTGAGGTGAACTTGGTTCCCTCGAGATTATTAAGGTCTATGTCAAGGACGCTTTGCTCTTCCAAATCGTCAGATGATGTAGATGAAACTGCGTCGTTATCCGAGTCGGTATCGGTGGAACTGCCGCAGCCGGTTATTGACAGTAGAAGTGCAAGACAAAGTAATATTACGCTCAAGTGTTTAAATCCGGTTTTCATAAATTTCCATCCTTTTGCATAATTTTGTCTGTTATTCTTAAACCTTACATTCTGTATGTAATCTCAACAATGATACTGTCAATAAAGTTATAGATTCTTTGATAGGTAGTGATGATAAGCAGGGCTACAAAGACGATAATGGCCATTCCAAGACCGCTCATAATTATTGAACCGAGACTGCTTGCCACGGTGTACCGATGAGTAACCGTATTACCCACAAAGAGCAACAAACCGGTCCATATAACTCCGAGAGAGGAGAAGAAGGTTATATACATGGCTTCGTCAAGAATGAGAATGTGGGAAAGTCCGATGTTGAGCAGGGCCATGAGCACCATGGGCATGAGGGCATATCCCGTAAACTTATATATATCCTTCATGTTGCCCTCACCGTTGGCAAGGGTGGTAACACTCCAGTTTGCAACTACCCAAAGCAGAATGGGAAGCATAACCATGGATATCTCCTTAATGGGAGATATCTGTGTGCCGTAGCTCCCGTTAAAGAGGTAGTTTGTAAAGAGCTTTGAGAAAATCTGAACAAGAGCCAGAAGTCCCATAATAAGTGTTGCGGCCGGAGCCGAGCCTCGATTTTCGTGCTTCAAATCCCAGAAGCCGTCAAAGGGGTGAATCATGACATAGAACTCATATAAGAAGGAATTGAGGAAACCCTGGCGTTTGTCTTTATACTTCTCGCTGCGGTTGCGTTTTCCTATCCAGCCGAATAGCTTTATGAGAAGGAAGACTATGACCACAAAGATGAGAACTATCCACACAAGACTTGTTTCGATAATCTTATTTCGGTATTCTCCCAAGGCCACCGAATATCTTTCCATGTTGTTTGAATATTTGAAGTTTTGCACGGCATCGAGATAGTCGCCGGTGCGGAGCTGAGCATTTGCTATTCCGTCATAGGCAATGTCAAAGTTTGCGTTTTCGTTGAGCACCTGTTCCCAATACTGAACGCTTTCGTCATACTCAAATCTGCTGTAACATTCGTATGCCTCATCGATGAGGGTTCCGTATTTTGTTATGGAAAAGACCGTAAAACTGCTTCCCTTTGCGTCGGCGTCAAGGAGAATAAGGTCCTCTCCCTTGTAGGTAATGGAAACAGGAGTAATGGAATTACCTACCTGATTACCGGTTCCGCTGAAGGCATAGAGCAGCTCGCCGTCCACCGAATAGGTGAAAAGGCGGTTTTTACGGGTGTCCATAATGGTATATCTGCCGCTGGGAGAGAGGGCTACATCGGCGATAACCGAAACCTGGGCCTGACCCAGGGAGTCGTATTTGAAGCTGATGTCTCCGACGGTGGAATAGTAACCGCTGCGAACCAGTACGTCGTTTCCGGTGGGGTTAAGGCGCTTGACCGGAGAATACTTGGAGTCTTTGGATCTTCCGTTTATGGTAGAGGTTATCTCGTCCGAACTTATGGAGCTTGTGGTGGCGTAAACAAAGCCCTTGTCGTCAATTCTTATGTTGTTATACTCGGTGGGAACAAAGGAAGCCATCTGACTTTGCTGTTCCTTTGAAAGCATGGTCTTCCAAATATAGTCGATTACGTTATAGCTGACCTTCTGGGCACCCACAAACCCGCTGAACATGCCGTCACGGTCGAGAAGCAGAATACCCATGTTGACACTTTGGGCAACAACAAAGATGTTTTCCGACTGGTCGACGGCTATCTTTTTGGGACGGTAGACATAGTCCTCGTCAATAAGACTTTTCAGCTGGCTTCCCTCCATGTTTACAGGGCTGTCATAAGTCCTTATAAACTTTCCGCCGGGAGTAAATCTGACAATACGCTGATTCTGGGTGTCGGCCACATAAATGGTTTTATCGGGAGCAATGGTCACACCTTCGGGACGGTTAAAGGAGTCTTCCTTTCCGTTGTTATTGAAGGTGGTTATTACAAATTTCACACTGTAATCGGGGTTTAAAACCACCAGACGACCGACCTTGGCGTTGGTGTCCTCGATAACGTCATCGCCTTCGCTCTCGGCGGAGGCGTCAAACTCTCCGGCCACGGCCGTTCCGGCTTCAACACCCGCTACATCGTAATCTGTGTCAACAATGTATACGTTGTTTTCGGTGTCGACCTCAATGTCCTGAGGATTGGTAAAATCCCCGATTCCCAAATCCGATCCCGAAAATGTCTGGCTCGGAATGTAGGCGTGGGGAGTGATTATGGGATTGCCGCTATAATCATACATATATGTATCATAGGGCACGGAAGATGACTCCACCGTCTTGGCCGACGCAGTCACACAAAACACGCCAAGTACCATAATCACCGCTATTGTTATACTTAGTACTTTTTTAAATATTCGCATTCAAATATCCCCTTGTTACAATATCGGTTGGAAATGAGCTTACTCCTTAATACCGGAGGATGACATGGTTTCCACTATGTTACTCTGCGAGAACATAAAGACGGCAATAGGCAGTATCATCATAAACACCACCGAGGCGGCGCCTGCACCGGCTCGGGAAATACCTGCCGAAATTATCTGCGATATTGCATAGTTTAGGGTTTTTAACTGCTCGGTGTAGATGTAGGTCGCACCGGTGGAGTTCCAAAGTCCCTGGAAGGAGAAAACGATAAGTGTCAGCCACGCAGGCTTTACCATGGGCATTACTATGGTCCAGAAAATCCTCATTTCTCCCGCACCGTCTATCTTGGCTGCTTCGATTATGGTGTCCTTTACCATTGACTCCATATGCTGTTTCATAAGGTAGAGTCCCAAGGTAGAGGAGAAGGCCGGAAGAATTATTGCCCAGTAGGTATCGATAAGCCCCAGCTTTGACATGATGATGAAGGTGGGAATGGCGGTTGAACCGCTGAACATAAGGGAGGTTACTATCAACTTAAATATTGAATTTGAGCCGTAAAACCTCTTTTTTGACAGAGCATACGCCGCCATGGAAGCGATTATAACATGTCCGAAGGTTCCCACAATGGAGATGAAAAGGGTATTAAATATGTATCTGGAGAAAGGAACCCAGGAATTGCTCAGATTGGAAAAAAGATCGGCAAAGTTTTTAAGGGTGGGCTTTGCAACCCAAAAACGCGGGGGGAAAATCCAAAGTTCGTCCAAAGGCTTTAAGGAGGTGATTATGGCATAATACATAGGAAGAACCATAAGTATACCGAAGATAAACAGAATAATAAATATTCCGATATCGCCGCCGGTGGACCGGTTTACACGATGATTTTTTGCCATTATCAGTTACCCACCTTTCTGAGAAGCTTCTGGATCACCTTATTGGTGACTATCATAACAAGGAAGAGCACGGTGGCAATTGCCGATGCATAACCCATTTCGTAACGCATCCCGCCGTAGTCTTCAAGGTGGTGCATTATTGTATGTACGGCATATCCGGTACTGGGGAAACCGCAAAGACCGGTGACAACGCCGCCGACGCCGAATGCTCCGGTGATGCTCATAACAGCCGAGAACATGAGGGACTCACGCATGAGCGGCAGGGTAACAAACCAAAGCTCCTGCCAACGGTTACGAACTCCGTCCACCGCCGCAGCTTCATAATATGTACGGTCGACGCCCTGGAAACCTGCGATAAAGGCAAGGAAGGAGGTTCCAAGACTGGTCCAGAGAATAACCACAATACAAAGCGGCATCATATAGTCGGTGTTGGTAAACCAAAGAATCGGCGAATCTATTATTCCGAGCTTTAGCAGGAAGGCGTTGACCAAACCGTAGCTGTCGCTGGAAAACATGAGTGTGAATATAAGGAAGGCGTTACCCGAAATGGAGGGCGCATAAAAGCAAAGGGTTATAAATGCGCGAACCTTGGGGGTAAACTCGTTTATACACCATGCAAAGAAGAAGCAGAGCAGATATCCCACAGGCCCGGTAATTCCGGCAAGTATAAGCGTATTGCGTATGGCTATGAGGAATATTTCATCGCGTAGAAGCAGCCTCGAATAGTTTTCAAATCCGACGAAATTAGGCCACTGGAGCATGTTAAAGTCGGTAAAGCTGAAAAACATGGAAACCGCAACAGGTAACACGGTGAATATTATAAACAGTATTACATAAGGCGCACTCATAAGATACCCGACGCGGTCATCCCATATTTTTGTGAGCACCTGCTTGCCGGTCAGTTTCTTACGATCTTCCCGAGGCTGCCTTTTAAAAAGCTTCATAAATTTTTTCTCCCTCGTTATAGATTTAAGTAAGCTCTTGTCGCTTACTTTTTATTTTCGTTATCTGCAAATTCCTTTTGCTTTCTGGTAAGTTCTTCGTTGATAAGTCTGACGTTATCGAGAAGTTCCTCGCCGGGGTCGGCATCCTGATTGACCACCGCCTGGAAAGCAAAGCTGAGATAACGTCCCAGAATGTAACTTCCGGGATACTCGGGAAGAGATCTTGCCGATTGCCACTGGTTGTAGATTGCCTTATAGTCGCTGGATGTCCAGGGGAGCTGAGCAACAGCCGCGAGGTTGGCCGTGTTATAACGGGCCGATGTGCCGAGTATGCTCTCAATTTCCTGACCGTAGGACACCTGGGTGGAGGTGTCGGTCCACCAGCTCAGGAAGTCCCAAGCCGCCTCGGGATCTTTTGCATTGCTGATGATAACCGATGCGGTTCCGGCCGAAAGACCGGTATGGTTTATTGTACCGTCCTCCTGCTCGATTCCGGGAATGTCGGTGAAGCCCCAAAGTCCCTTGATTTCGGGAGCAAAAACACTTAACTGGTTATAGGCCGTATAGTCGGCAAGTCCCAGCGGCATTTCACCGGTACGGAAACGGTTGGAGAAATCGAAGGTAACAAGACATCCGTAGGAAGTGAAAAATTCCGTATACTGCTTGAAACAGCTGATGGCCAAAGCCGTGTCGAGAGCCGAAGCCGTGCCGTCTTCATTATAATAGGAACCGCCGTTCTGATAAAGCAGGGTTCCGAACACGTCGGTAATTCCGAAATAGAGCCCGTTCATGTTGAGCTTGACTATGCAGTCGTAAACCTCGGTCCAGGTTTTGGGTACCTCCATTTCAAGCTCGGACAGAACATCCTTGCGGTAGAAGAGCATACCGAAGGAGAAGGTCTCGGGCACACCGTAGGTTTTGCCCTTATACTGATAGGGGGTGTAGGCCGTAGGATTAAAGCGGGACATTACCTCGTCAAAGGTGTAATGCACCTTGTCGGGGTCGTTAAACTGAGAAACATCCATGACCGCGCCTCGAATGGCGTAGTTAAGCGGTTCGGAGTTTCCGATACCAAGCACCACGTCCGGTCCGATGCCGGCCGTAATGGAGGGCAGAATGGTTCCGGGGGAAACCAGCTTCAAATTGACCTTAAGATCGCTGTTTTTGGAAAGGCTGTTGTCGATCAGCCGGCGGATTATCTGTGACTGGTCCTGGCTGGTAGCAACCCAGACGGTTACGTCACGGGTGTTCTCACGGGCATCGGCCGAGCGTCCGACATTATTATAATCCATATAGAAAGAGGAAGCGAACATTTTGCACTGATGGGAAAGATTTTCCCAAAACCCGGCGTTTGCTTTGGGGAGTTCCTCTTCGGCAGGAGAAATCTGAATCCAGTCGAAGCCGACCGGCTGGGCGGTGGCGTTTACAAGCCATGTAGATATGGTACCGAGATTAGACTTGAAGTTTTCCAGCTTTTTGGCGATGCTTCCGGGATTTTCGGTCATTATTTCAAGGTCGTTTATCAAGGTGTTAAAGGAGCTGGTGAACGAGCCGTTGGGCTCTCCGGTCAGTTGCTTGATGTCAGCCACAACCTGCTTGAGTATTTCAAGATCCTCGGCCATTTCGGCAATGGTTTCGGGAATCATGGTATCGAAGCTGTAATCACGGAAGGTGTCCGGAGAGGATCCGGTTATCATCATGATTCCGCGGTAGCAGTTGTTGAGACTGTATATGGTGTTGTCAACCTTAGCAAGAAGGTCGGCAAATTCGCCCAGTGTGACCTCCAAACGGACGGTGTTCTTTCCTTCCTTAAAGTAGAAAAGGAAGGGGGTTCCGTCGGCAGCCGAAAGGGTGGAAACCTGCCAGCCGCTATCATAGTCGAAATGGACGTATTTTGCTTCCTCGCAGGGAACCTCTCCGTTGACATAAACCGTACGGTTACAGAATGCACCGTCACGGTCTGTCTGTTTAAAACGGGCGTTAATGTTGTAAAGTCCGGCCTCCTCCACGTCGAACTCCCATTCAATCCACTGGTATGCGGCGCTGAACTTATCGCTCTTTATCTGATTAAGCTTGATAACATCGGATGAGGAGGGATAGGTCAAGGGAGAGGTCCGATCCCATTCGGGATATATTGTGGCCGAAGACTTAAGATGCATATCCTCGGCCTGACGGCGCATGGGATTGTTCTTGGCCTCCTCGTCCTTTATTCCGAGGGCATAATCGTTTGCGCTGGATGTTCCCAGCTTATATCCCTTTTCGGCATACTGCTGCTGAAGCTCGGCATAGGAAATAAGGGTGGGAGCCTTCGAAAGGGAGATGCGGTTGAAGATAACCGCTTCTTTTTGGGTTTCAAGACGGATGGTGTGTGTTCCGGCAGAAAGGTAGAATTTAAAGTACTCGCCGTATTTTCCGCTGGTATCTATACATTTTCCGTCATACCAGCCGTTTACCTCTTCCGAGCTTGCACGAATATCGTTTCCGTCCTGGTCAAGGGTAATTCCCTCGTCAGAATCCTTCCAGACTCTGGGAAAAACAATACCGCCCGCCTCGGTAAAGGGGGATTTGTCGTCAATATACAGGGAGCGTTCAATGGAATTGTTCTTTCCGGGAACGGTATAATAGAGCATATCGATGACAAAAAGACCGTCATTTGCAATATTTACCGTCCAGGTGACCGAAACGGTCTCGCCGTCATCACTGTCTCCCATGTAAAGAGACTGACCGGCAATACCGTTTTCCGGCAGGGTTTCGTCATATTCGGAAGAAGCCGCCACATTGCCAGAGGATGCGGTCAGATATGCCGGGTCGGCGGCACCGAAGGTTATCACCTCGGAGGCGTCCGGAATATCGGCATACTGCGCTATGTATTCGGTGTAGGTGAATTTGGAGAAGACCGTGTTCTCCTCACGGGCCTTCAGATACTCTTCAACATCCTCGGGATCGGCCGCACCCCTTACCTGAACAGAGGTATCTGTTCCGGTGGCGTCTTCGCCGTCGGCGGCCACAGAGTAACCTACCGAAGAGGTCAGCATTATCGCGGCAAGAAACGCTGCAATAATTCGGGAATAATGTTTCATTGAATAAACGCTCCTTTTCATACCATAAAAAGCATCAAGAAGGACATCGGCAAAGGTGTAACCGACGTCCGGCTCGACACAAAACCAAACCTGCAAAAAGTCTTTGGACTTTTTGCAGTAATTTTCCGGATTCTAAATGTACAATTTTACCAAAGTTATGTGTAAACCATACAAATCCATAAAAGTTTTTCCACCATATAAACAATATGCCCGTTCACATTTTGTGCAAATTGCATATAATCTCTGTTAAATAATTCCTTGAACCTTCGGCTTTAAGCGGAAATTCGCCTTAAAAGGCGTCACAATTTTACTGAAGTCTCTGTTTAAGAGCCTTGATTTCTCCGGTCAGGCGCTCGATTTCCCGCCTGGCCTCCTCGCCGTCAAACCGTGTGCAGGCAGAATCCTCCACCGCCTTTTTAAGCTGCAGGCGAAGCTGTTCACATTCTTTTTGGCTTTTGTCAAGCTCGTCGCACATATCAAGTGCGGTCAAAACGGCCACCATGGTGGTCGAAAGCCTGGGATTGGCCTTTTTGGTCCTGTCAAGCTCCTCGTTGAGTTTTGCGCCGATTTTTCTGACATGGGCCTCATCGTCATCGGTAACCACCATATATTCTATGCCGCCCACCGAAAGCTTAATTTTATTTGACATAAACTGCCCCTCCTTTTGAATAGTTTTAAAAAAGCCAAATGGCAGATACATACTATTATAATACAATCTTCGACAAAAATAAAGATGTTTTTAAAATATTCACATCCTGTTCATTTATTGCTTTGCTGTATGAACGGCATATATTTTCCATATGTTTATAAACAACATTTTGGGATTGTTTGATGTGAATATTTTGGCGTAAACTTAAAAAAATTAAAAATACTGTTGACAAATACTTTTGAAAGAATTATATTATCCGTATATGTTGAATATTTAGTATAATTACTAAATTAGAAAGGATTTTTTATATGGTCTTTGAACAGTTAAGAAGCATTATTTGCGAACAGCTTGAGCTTCAGCCGTCACAAATCACCATGGAGTCCTCCATGTCAGACGAGCTGGGAGCTGACAGCTTAGATCTTGTTGATATTATAATGTCTGTTGAGGACGAATTTGATGTGGATGTTCCGGACGAGGAAGTGGAAAAGCTCCGCTGCGTCGGCGACCTTGTTCATTATATCGAGGATCATCAGTAATTTTTAAACCGCCGGAAACGGCGGTTTTAGCTATTTTTTTACCGCATCGCACACTCAAAAGCCGCTTTTTTAACCGGTCTCGACGTAAGCTTGCGGGCGCCTAAATCTTTCGGTCAACACCGACCGCTCACTCACCTTTCGGACCCTAAAAAACGCCCTTTGCTTAACTTTAAGCGTGCATAAACGGTCAACCTGTTCAGGAGGCAATCAAAGTGGATATAAAGGAAGTTTCTGCCATTATCAAGCTTGACAAAAGCCTTAGAGATGAGGTAAGAAAAGCCGAGCAAAAGCGGGATGAGATTGATCAGAGCATAAAATCCCGGGTGGAAAAGCTACATGATGAATATTATTCCGATCTCGACTCGGTTCTTTCGGAATACGAGGCCAAAAAGAAGGGCGAGACAAACAGACGCATCGCCGCCCAGGCCGAGGAATACGAAAAGCAGCTTGGCGCATTAAACGCAAAGTATGACGCCGAAAAAAATGTGTGGCTTGAACATATTGTCGGCGCCGTAACGGAGGTGTAGACTTTATGTCTGCAAACTTAAAGTCGGAAATTGCCGCCGCCCAAAAGGCGAGGGCAAGATACGGCAAGTTTTTCACAAAGGAAAAGTTTTCTCAAATGGCATCCTGCTCCTCTCTTCAGGAGGTGGCCGCCTCTATAAGAGAAAATCCCTTTTTTGCCGAAGGTTTCGGAAATATAAGCGATGCCGCCATTAACCGTGAGACTCTTGAAAGAATACTTAAAGAGAGACTTTTTACCGACCTTTCCCAGCTTTTCGGGTTTGATTTTTCCCTGGGTTCAAAGCTATACCGTCTTTCGGTGGTGGAATGTGAAAAGGAGCTTATTATGAGCTTTGCCCGGCTTTTAAATGCCGGAAAAAAGACATCTGGACATAGACATAAGCGCCGTATGTGCGGCCAAGGATTTTGACGATTTTTTGGGCTGCGTCAAGCGGCGGGACCTTTTTCTCATGGTTTCGCTCTGCCGTCCGGTGGAAAATCAGCCCATCGACCTGTCTTTTCTTGAATTTCTGCTTGAGGACTATTTTTGCAAAAAGGTTTGCGAAATTGCCGACGGGGATGAAAAGATTGTGAATATATTCGGTATTCAGGCTGATTTTCTCAATCTTCAGATGATACTCAGACAGAAAAAATATTTTGACGCCCCACCCGACGGGATAAAGGCCAGACTGCTTTCTCTCCACAGCCTTTTCCCCCGAAAAAAGCTGGAAAAGCTGTGTGAAAGCTCGGTGGAAGAGGTTGAGCGGTTTATAGACGAATCGAAATACTCCGAATACTTCAAGGGTGCGGTTTCGGCCGACATCGCCGCCGGGCGAGCGGTTCGGGACATCTGCCGCAAAACCATGCGGTTTGATACCTCCCCGTCGTCGGTGCTTTCGGCATATATGCTGCTGGCCAAAAATCAGTATGACTGTCTGACCACCCTGGTTGAAGGGGTCAGATACAATCTGGCCAGCGACAAAATAACGGAACTTCTTCCCATTTGATTTGAGGTGATATAATGTCAGTTGAAAAAATGGAGCTTGCAACCATCAGCGGAAGCTTTGAAAAGCTGGACGAAACGCTGGACGCATGCCGGGACGCAGGATGCTTTCATCCCGAAAACATGTCCCTCATCGGCGGAGTGTCGAGGCTGACCGCGGAGTGTCGAGGCTGACCGAGGACAACCCTTATAAAGCCCAGCTTGACCGGCTCAGCGGTCTTATAAAGTCGGCGGGAGTCACCATGACCGAGGGCGATTATGACGACCTTCCCCTGACCGGCCAAGAGGCGAAGGCGCAGGTCGACAAGATAGAAAAGGACATAAGCGGATTTCAAAACGAGCTTGCGGTTATAGAAAAGGAGCAGGAGTACTGCAAATCCTGTATTCATATTTTAAAGCATTTTGAAACCATAGACATTCCGATAAACGATTTTTTTGAAACCGAATTTGTCTCGGTGAGATTCGGGCGGCTTCCGGTGGACGGATACCGTATGCTTGCGGCCTATGCCGATAATCCCGATGTGATTTTCTATTCCTTCTCCCACGACAGCGACTACTACTGGGGAATGTATATTGTTCCCACCGAGTACGCCAAAGAGGTAGACAGGATATTCTCGGGACTGCTTTTTGAAAAGATATACATTCCCGGAGCGGTGGATTCCCCTTCCGAGGCCATAGAGCTTCTTAACGAACAGCTTGCATCGGACGGTCAGCGCGCCGACAAGATAAAAGCCGATTTTAAGGCATATTTTGAAAGCCGCAACGACAGTATTCACAGCTTTTATTCAAAGCTTTACATGCTCAACACACGGTTTGAGCTTAGAAAATATGTTTCGAGACATGGAGATCACTTTGTCATGATGGGATGGGTTCCCCAAACCGATTCCCAAAAGCTGACCGAGGCCTTCTCCGGCAAGGACGGTGTTACCGTTTCCTTTACCGAAAATAAAAGCATCGAAAAGCTGTCTCCCCCGATAAAGCTTAAGAACACCCTCCTTCACCGACCCTTTGAGTATTATGTAAAGATGTTCGGTATGCCGAAATACGGAGAGATCGACCCCACCGCCTTTGTGGCCATAACCTACACCCTTCTCTTCGGCATAATGTTTGCCGATTTCGGCCAGGGTCTGATTCTTTCGGCCGTGGGTTATCTGATGTATAAACTGAAGGGCATGGATCTCGGAAAGCTGCTTGTCCCCTGCGGTATAGCAGGTTCGTTTTTCGGTCTTATATTCGGCTCGTTTTTCGGATTTGAAGAGGTCTTTAACCCGCTTTACTTTAAGCTCGGCCTTGTGACCTCTCCCGAGCACAAACCCATCGAAATAATGTCCAACATCATGACCATTCTTTTCGGTGCCGTGGGAATCGGCCTGGTGCTCATGATACTTGCCCTTGCCCTCAACATCTATTCCAAGCTTAAACAACGGGATTTCGGCGAAGCTTTATTTTCCGAAAACGGCATTTGCGGACTGCTCTTTTACACAGGAGTAATTCTCGTTGCCGCCAATGCCCTTTTAGGTCTCGGAATTCCCTCCCTTCCCGTAATTATTGTCGGAATAGTAATTCCCATTGTCTGCATCTGGCTTAAAGAACCCCTTATAAAGCTGACAAACGGCGATCCCGACTGGCAGCCCGAAAGCTGGGGAGGATACATGACCCAGGGATTTTTTGAGCTGTTTGAGGCGGTTCTTTCCTACATAACAAACACCGTTTCCTTCCTGCGGGTAGGCGCATTCGTGCTGGTTCACGCCGGAATGATGAGCGTGTTTTTCTCCCTCGCAAATATGTTTGGAGAATATTCGGTCGGTTTCTGGATAGTGGTGGTCTTCGGCAACATCTTCGTGCTTGTACTGGAAGGTCTGCTGGTCGGCGTTCAGAGCCTTCGACTGGAATTCTACGAGATGTTCAACCGTTTCTTTGAGGGTTCGGGACACGAGTTCCAACCCATTAAATATTAAAAACCTTTGGAGGTATGTTAAAATGTCTGCTTTTTCTGTTGTAATGTTCCTTATCCCCCCTGTTGCCATCTTTTTTGCAATCTACAACGCTCTGCGTTGCTATAAAAAGGGCGCCGCCCCCACCAAAGCCATGAAGATTCATTTCGCAACCCTCGTGGCCGTAACCGCTTTGTGCATTACCGGCGCCATGACCGCCTTGGCCGACACGGGAGATGCCGCTGCCGCCGTTACTTCAAACGGAGACGGACTTAAATATCTTGCCGCCGGCCTTTGCACCGGTATTGCCGCTATCGGCGGCGGTATTGCTCTGGGAGCGGGTATCCCCGCCGCCATCGGAGCCACCACCGAAGACCCCAAGGCCTTCGGTAAATCCCTTATCTTCGTTGCTCTGGGCGAAACTCTTGCTCTTTACGGCGTTATCATTTCCTTCATGATAATCAACGCTTAACTTAATTTAAAAAAGGAGGTGCCGGCAATGCGTTTTGCCCTCATCAGCGACAACCACGATACTTATTTAGGCATGCGCCTTGCGGGTATCGAAGGAGTCATTGTTCACGACCGTGACGGCGTTATCAAGGCCCTTGAAGACGCCACCTCAGACGAGCAGGTGGGCGCAGTTCTCATTACCGAAAAGCTGGTTGCTCTCGCCCGGGAGGAAATCGACGATTTTAAGCTTCGGCGTGCAAAACCGCTTATCATTGAAATCCCCGACCGGCACGGTTCCGGACGTTCGGGTGACTCCATAACACGATATATTCGAGAGGCAATCGGAATTAAGATTTGAGGTGTAAAAATGGCAATTTCCAAAGTGGATTCCATAATGGAAAACATGAATAAGAGCGCAAAAAAGCAGGCGGAAAACACCGTAAGCGGCGCTGAAAAACGCCTTTCCGACGCTCTCGAAAAGGCTAAAAAGCGATTTGAAGCTGAAACATCAAACCTAAAGCGTCAGCGTATTTCCGAAATAAATAACGAGTCGGGAATCAAAATATCGGCCGCCGAAAACGAGGCCCGTGCGGGGCTGTTTAAACGGCGTGAAGAGGTGCGTCTGGAGGTTTTTGAGCAGGCAAAACGGGAAATTGAGAAATTTACCCAAACCGATTCCTATAAACAGCTTCTCATATCCTCTGCCAAGCGTATAAGAGAGCAGATGGAGGGTCAGTGCGCCGAGCTCATTCTCAGAGAGGCCGACAAAAAATATGCCGCCGAAATCTGTTCTTATCTCGGCAATTCCATAACCCTGCACACAGATAATTCCATTGAGCTCGGAGGAATAATCGTCAAGTCGAAAAACGGCGAAATGATGATTGATGATTCTCTTGACCAAAGACTTGCAACCCAGCAGAAATGGTTTATGGAAAATTCGGGACTGGTCATTGAATAGTCCCCACCGGAGGCGAAAACTTTGAATAAAAAGGTTATTTACGGAATAAACGGCCCGGTCGTCACGGTCAAGGAGACCGAAGGCTTTTCCATGCAGGAAATGGTATATGTGGGAAAGGAACGGCTGGTGGGCGAAGTAATCGGCATAAAGGACGACACCACCACCATTCAGGTCTATGAGGTAACCACCGGACTCAAGCCCGGCGAGCCGGTTGTGGCTTCGGGAAGCCCTCTAGCTCTTGTGCTCGGTCCCGGAATTCTCAGAAATATATTTGACGGCATCGAGCGTCCGCTCCCCGAAATCGAGGAAAAATTCGGTCCCTTTATACAGCGCGGCAACACCACCGCTCCCCTTAACACCGAGATCGAGTGGGAGGTAACCGTCACCGTAAAGGTGGGGGATTATCTTGAAGAGGGTCAGGTCTATGCCACCTGCCCGGAAACTCCCGCCATAACTCATAAAATAATGCTTGCTCCCGGACTTTCGGGAGAGGTTGTATTTGCCGCCGACAACGGCAAATACAAGCTTAACGACAACATCGTCACCATCAAAGACAAGCTTGGAAACGAGAAAAAGCTGACCCTTTGTCAGTTCTGGCCTATCCGTCAGCCCCGTCCCACAAAGGAACGGCTTACGGTGGATAAGCCCCTCATCACCGGCCAGAGGGTCATCGACACCCTTTTCCCGGTGGCAAAGGGGGGCGCCGCCGCCATCCCCGGCGGATTCGGTACCGGAAAGACCATGACCCAGCACCAGCTTGCAAAATGGTGCGACGCCGACATAATCATCTATGTCGGATGCGGCGAGCGCGGAAACGAAATGACCCAGGTTCTTGACGAATTCGGCGGACTTATCGATCCGAGAACCGGCAAAGAGCTCAGAGACCGTACGGTGCTTATCGCCAACACCTCCAACATGCCTGTTGCCGCCCGTGAGGCGTCGATATACACCGGTATAACCCTTGCCGAATATTACCGTGATATGGGATATGATGTGGCCATGATGGCCGACTCGACCTCCCGCTGGGCCGAGGCTCTGCGTGAAATTTCGGGACGTCTCGAAGAAATGCCTGCCGAGGAGGGATATCCGGCATATCTTCCCTCCCGTCTTTCGGCATTCTACGAGCGCACCGGAAACTTCAAAACCCTTTCGGGTCAGGAAGGCTCCATAACTGTTATTG
Organism: uncultured Oscillospiraceae bacterium; assembly: GCA_902388225.1. GTDB lineage: Bacteria > Bacillota > Clostridia > Oscillospirales > Acutalibacteraceae > UMGS1484. The sequence goes on from CABMOR010000001.1 coordinate 19,228, forward strand.
GTGCCGTCTCCCCTCAGGGCTCCGACTTCTCCGAGCCGGTTACCCAAAACACCAAGCGGTTTACCCGCTGTTTCTGGGCGTTGGACAAAAGTCTTGCATACTCCCGTCACTATCCCGCCATCAACTGGATGGACAGTTATTCCGAATATGGCGGAGACCTTGCCAACTGGTATAACACCAATGTCGATCCCCTCTTTATGGAATATCGGGCAAAGATTCTCTCGATACTCCGGGAAGAAAACTCTCTTATGGAAATCGTCAAGCTTATCGGATCCGACGTTCTTCCCGATTACCAAAAGCTGATTATGGAGATTGCAAGGGTTATACGTATAGGCTTTTTACAGCAGAACGCCTATCATAAGGACGACACATATGTTCCCCTCGAAAAGCAGTTCCTTATGATGAAAACCATTCTTAACCTTAACGAAAAGGCCAAAACCGTCACCGACGCCGGAATTCCCCTGGCCCGTCTGACCGAAACAGGCATTTTTGAAAAATTGCTCAAAATGAAGAGCGATATTCCCAACGGCGACACCGTCGCTTTTGATAAACTCAACGACGAAATCGACCGGGCTGTCGCCATCGCCAGCCGTTCGGTACGCTAACAGTAAGGGAGGTCGGTTTTTTGATTACCGAACACATTGGACTTAAAGAAATAAGCGGTTCCCTCATTGCCCTTGAAGGGGTCGAGGGGGTTGCAAACGAAGAAGTGGTAAGAATATATACCGCCTCGGGAGAGGAGCGTGTCGGCCGGGTGGTCGAGCTTGCCGGCGACAAGGCCGTTGTGCAGGTTTTTGAGGGCACAACCGGAATATCTCTTAAGGACACACGCCTTATCTTTACCGCACGTCCCATGGAAATGACCCTGGCTCCCGAAATGCTGGGACGTGTTTTCAGCGGTGCCGGAAAACCCAGGGACGGGCTTGGAGAAATCTATTCCTCCGCCCGCAGAGATGTTAACGGTTCCCCCATAAATCCCGTTTCCCGTGAATATCCCCGGAACTTTATACAAACAGGAATTTCCTCTATTGACGCCATGTCCACCCTTATCCGCGGACAGAAGCTGCCCATTTTTTCGGGTGCAGGCATGAAGCACAATGAGCTTGCGGCTCAAATAGTCCGTCAGGCAAAGCTGTCCTCAAAATCGGGGCAGAATGAGGAATTTGCCGTTGTCTTTGCCGCCATGGGGGTTAAAAACGACGTGGCCGAATATTTCCGCCGTTCCTTCGAGTCGTCGGGGGTTTTAAAAAGGGTGGTTATGTTCTTAAACCTTTCAAACGACCCCATAATCGAGCGTATTCTGACCCCCAAGCTTGCCCTGACTGCCGCCGAATATCTGGCTTTTGATATGACCGACATGACCGCATATGCCGAGGCTCTCCGAGAATTCAGCTCGTCAAAGGGTGAAATTCCCAGCCGCCGAGGCTTCCCGGGATATCTTTATTCCGACCTTGCCTCTCTTTATGAGCGTGCCGGAATGATCAAAGGCAAGAAGGGTTCGGTCACACAGCTTCCCATTCTCACCATGCCAAACGACGACATCACCCATCCCGTCCCCGACCTTACCGGTTACATCACAGAGGGGCAGATTGTGCTCGACCGTTCTCTCGACGCCACCGGGGTTTATCCTCCCGTGGCAGTTCTTCCCTCCCTTTCCCGCCTTATGAAGGACGGCATCGGAGCTGACATGACAAGGGAAGACCACGCCGCCGTTTCCAATCAGCTTTTTGCCGCATACGCCAGGGTTCAGGACGCCCGTTCTCTGGCTTCGGTTATCGGTGAAGACGAGCTATCGGAAACGGATAAAATTTATATTGAGTTCGGCAAGCGGTTTGAAAAGGAATTCCTCACCCAGGGTGAGCATGAAAACCGTTCAATTGACCAGACCCTCGACCTCGGCTGGAAGCTTCTTTCCATGCTGCCGATATCCGAGCTTGACCGCGTCGACGACAAAACATTAAAAGCACACTACGGAAAACACTGAAAAAACTTTTAACTTAGTTCAAACCGAAGGAGGCTCTATATGGCAGCCGCAGTAAGTCCGACAAAAGCCAATTTGATGTCGGCAAAAAAATCACTGGCCCTTGCGAAAATCGGTTATAGCCTGCTCGACCGCAAGCGTAATATACTTGTCCGCGAAACTATGGGCCTTATCGATTCGGCAAAGGACATTCAGGGACAAATCGACCGAAGCTTTCAGGAAGCCTATAAGGCGCTGGAAAATGCCAATATTACCCTTGGGCTGTGTGACGAGCTGGCCTCGGCCATTCCCATAGAGAACGGTCTTTCCATAAGTTCAAGAAGCGTAATGGGGGTGGAAATCCCCACTGTTACCCTTGATCCCACCTCTCAAATGAAGAATTATTACGGTTTTTATTCCACAAATTCGCTTCTTGACGAGGCATATTTCAAATTTGACCGCGTCAAGAAACTAACGGCTCAGCTTCTCGAAATAGAAAACAGCGTCTACCGCCTGGCCTCGGCCATCAGCAAGACGCAAAAACGTGCCAATGCCCTTAAAAACATTGTCATCCCCCGTTTCAAAAGTCAGGTTTCCACCATTTCCGAATCCCTTGAAGAAAAGGAGCTTGAGGAGCACTCCCGACTCAAGATGATTAAAAAGCAAAAAGAAGACTAATTTATCCAAAACCCGTCCCAAGACATGCGGACGGGTTTTGTTTTCACACCGATTACTATCTATGACGATGCAATACTCCAAATTTTCTCTGCACAACGGATTTATTTTACATACATCCCGCAAAAACCTTGCTATTAGTACTTGATTTCTTCTTTTTGTTGTGATATATTTGTTTTAGTTGTACAGATTTGTTTAGGAGGTATGCATTTTGAAAAGAACAATTTCATTTTTTCTGTCAATTGCCGTTGCTGTAACGGCGGCTTTGACTCCCGGCTCTGTTTTTGCCGAAGACAATACAAAGGATGAGCGATCAATTTCGGTAGCCCGCTGCGAATCGATTGCCGAGGGCTGGAGAAATGTTGCTGATTTGCAGTCAACCGTTTCCTTGGACACCGAAAACAAGGCCGAGGGCGACGCAAGCATAAAGCTTGTTTCGACAATGAGCGAGGCCGGTGCTGACGGCGTTCGCGGAAAATTCTATATACGAACCGGATATATCTACGATTTAAACGATTATTCAAAGCTGACATTCAGCTTTTATGTCGACCGTTTGATAATGAACGACAACCGGCTTAAAATAGATTTTTCCTCTGCCGACGAGGGTAATGACGGTTACAGCTATGAAGTCAGCATGAAACTGTGGAAAAAGGGCTGGCACGAGGTTTCGGTCGATCTTTCAAACCTTTCCGAGCCAACGGTTGCCACCGACAAAACCGCTGTCAAGCGAATTTGCTTTACATGGCTTAACACCAAAAAAAGCGATGATCTCGTTTTTAACATCGATAACCTTAGATTTACATTAAATCCTGAAACCCCTCTCCCCCCTCTTGTTTTCGGTGATGTTAATTTCAGCGGTCGGGTCACGGTCACCGATGCCCTGCTCGCCCTTCAGGCCGCAGTAGGCAAGATAAATCTCACAACGGTTGAATCTCTTATGGCCGATGCCGACGGAGACCAAAACCTTTCGGTTTATGACGCCCTTCTCCTTATCATGAAATCTGTTAAAAAGGAAGTCAGCCTTGACGGTGAAGTTATGATGTATTCTTATGTTGACAAATCCCTCGCCACCAAACAGAAGCTTCAATTCGGTGCCGACGGAAAATTTAAAATTCTTGAAATCTCCGATATTCACAACAACCGAAACGGCGGAAGGCTCCACGAAGAGACAGGTGCTGCAGTCGCTCAGATGCTGGACGAAATCAAGCCTGACCTTCTCGTGCTCAACGGCGACACGATAATGCACAATTTTACCGGCAGCTATGAGCAGCGCATTCAGGATGTAACCGGTATACTTTCCGACTTTAACGATATTTTGGCACAACGCAATGTCTACTGGCTTGCCACATTCGGTAACCATGACTATCAATGCGGCGTTACCAAGGACGATCAAATGAAAATTTACGAATCTATGAGCCATTGTCTTGCCATTGCCGGCGAAGTAACCGCCGATCAGAACTGGCCGGCCAACCGTGTGGGTAACTATGTCAGCCAAGTCTATGACAGCACCGGAAAGGAAGTCAAGCTCAATCTTTGGTGTATCGACTCGGGTATCGGTGTTATCGTCGACCAAACCAACAACATTCCCGGAGACAGTAACGCCTACATTATGCCCGCACAAATCGATTGGTATCAAAAAACCTCGGCAAGTCTTGAGGCCATGGCGGGGCAAAGCATTCCCGGCATGTTCTTTGCCCATATACCCCTTCAGGAATTTAAAGATGTTTTGGCGGTGCTCGGGAACAAACACAGGCATGTTTGACGCCATGAAGGAAAGAGGAGATGCTCTCGCCTTCTATGCCGCCCATGACCACACCAATACCTTTTCCGGCAAAATCGACGGTATCGAGCTTGCATATGACGGTTCCCTCGCCTACGACTCCTACGGCGGATATTATGGAGACGCTCCTAACAAAGCCACTGCCGGCGGACGTCTTATAACCGTCGATGAGTCGAATGTCACCGCCTATACCTCGGAATTTGTTCAGTACATTCCAAAGGCGTAAAATTCAAATTACATTTAGCAAAACCGAGCCAAAAAGGGTTCGGTTTTGTTTTGCACAAAAACAGATTGACCTAAACAATTTTTTGTTGCTTTTTTATGATTATAATGCTATACTGCATTAAAAAAGCGTCATTCAAAACTGTTGTAGAGATTAAACGGAGCTTTGTTCCGATTTTTGACGCCGAGAAAGGACAAAAATATGGAGAGAGAAAAGTTAGGTTCCCGTCTTGGATTTATACTCCTTTCGGCGGGATGTGCCATCGGCTGCGGCAATGTTTGGAAGTTCCCATGGATGACCGGGCAAAACGGCGGAGGCGGATTTGTTCTTATATACATCATCTTCCTTCTGCTTCTCGGACTTCCGGTCATGACCATGGAATTCGCCTTGGGACGAGCCGCCCAGGCAAGCCCGGTCCGCATGTATCAAAAGATTGAAAAATCGGGCACAAAATGGCATATTCACGGATATATTTCCCTTATTGCCAACGTCTGTCTTATGGCATTTTACACTGTTGTGTCCGGATGGCTGATATATTATTTCTATAAATTTCTCATCGGACAAAACCAAAACATCGGCTTTGAAGCCATGATAACCGACCCGAAGGTCAATGTCATTTTCCTTGCCGTCACCGTAATTATCGGTTTTTGCACCCTCTGCTTTAAGCTTCAGGGCGGACTTGAGCGTGTCACTAAGTATATGATGATAATCATGCTTGTGCTCATGGCCGTTTTGGCTGTCCGTTCGGCCACACTACCGGGTGCGGCCGAGGGTTATAAATTTTATCTTATTCCCGATTTTGCCAAAATAACCCCCTCTGTGGTGGTTTCCGCCATGAACCAGGCCTTTTTCACCCTTAGCATAGGCATAGGCTCTATGGCCATTTTCGGAAGCTATATCGGCAAGGAGCGGTCGCTCCTCGGAGAGTCGGTCAACATCATTGTCCTTGACACCTTTGTGGCCGTCGTTTCCGGGCTGATTATTTTTCCCGCCTGTTACAGCTATAATCTTGAAGTCACGGCAGGTCCTCCCCTTCTCTTTAATACCATGGCCAGCGTCTTCAATAATATGGGAACTGCCGGAAGATGGTGGGGAGCACTCTTCTTTCTCTTTATGGTTTTTGCCGCTCTTTCGACCGTGCTGGCTGTTTTTGAAAACATTTTGGCCTGTGTACGGGAGCTTACCGGCTGGAGCCGACCCAAGGGCTGTCTCGTATGCGGCGGCGTGATTTTTCTTCTGGCTCTTACCCCCGCTCTCGGTTACAGCGTGCTTCATTTTCAGCCCTTTGCAGAAGGCTCGGCGTGGCTGGACTTCTGGGACTTTCTTGTGAGCACCAACTTCCTGCCGCTGGGATCTCTTGTAATCGCAGTTTTCTGCTGTAACAAGCAGATGGGCTGGGGTTGGGATAACATGATTGCCGAAGCCAACACCGGCAAAGGCCTCAAGGTTAAGAATTGGATGAAGCCCATATTCATGTATTTGGTACCCATATGTATTCTGGTCATCTACATCGTCGGTCTCATAAATTTCCCCTGGAGATAAACCATTTAAAACTAAAAACGCCTTTATTCAATGCTTCTATTCACTCCAAAGTGTGCGGTTTTTTGCAATACAAAAAAGTACCCACAGCAAGGCTATCGCCTTGCCGTGGGTTTTTTATTTTTTGACCCGGAGGATAAATTGGAGAAACCCCCAAGGTCGGTAATCCCCGCCGTAAAAACGGCGGAAAAGGCTTTGTTTTTGCTCTGTCGGGCAGAAATAAACTCTTAAAAAGGCAGGACAGCCATGTCACATTTCCACAAAGCCCTTGTGCACTCCGGTAAGGGAGAACTCCACCCATTCGGCCACATTAACCGCATGGTCGCCGATACGCTCAAAATATTTTGCTATCATAAGCATATCTATTGCAAATTCTCCGTCGGCCTGGTTCTTGGCTATCATTCCGATTATATTGTTCTTTATTTTAAGGAACAAATCGTCCACTTTGTCGTCGGCCTGCTGAACCTTTTTGGCAAGCTCAAGGTCTCTTTTTACATAGGCCTCGATACTGCTGTCCACCATTTTTATTATGACCTTAGCCATTTCCTTTATATCCTGACATTGGATTGTGCTTCGGCCGTTTAAAAAGAGTATAATCTCGGCAATATCGGCCGCCTGATCCCCTATCCTCTCAAGATCGGTTATCATTTTGAGAGCCGCCGAGATCTGACGAAGGTCTCTTGCCACCGGCTGCTGCTGCAGAAGCATTTTAAGGCAGAGAGATTCAATATCCCGCTCAAGCCGGTCGATCTCGTCATCACCGCCGTGTACCTTTTCTGCCATTTCCATGTTGTTTTCGCTCAAAGCGGTGGAGGCAAGGGCGATAACCTCCTCGCATTGCATACCCATTTCGGTAAGTCGGTCATTCAGGCTTTTAAGCTGTTTGTCAAATCGGTTTCTCATTATCCGAACCTCCCGGTAATATAGTCCTCGGTACGCTTGTCTTCAGGCCGTGAGAACAGCTTTTGGGTACCGTCATATTCTATAAGGTCGCCAAGCAAAAAGAATGCGGTATAATCCGACACCCTTACCGCCTGCTGCATATTGTGAGTGACGCACACTATGGTATACTGTTTCTTTAGCTCGGTGACCAGATCCTCAATTTTGGAGGTGGAAACCGGGTCGAGGGCGCTGGTAGGTTCATCCATAAGAAGCACCTTTGGTTTGACGGCAAGGGCACGGGCGATACAAAGCCTTTGCTGCTGACCGCCCGAAAGACCCAGCGCCGATTTTTTAAGCCGGTCCTTGACCTCGTCCCAAATGGTCGCCCCTCTAAGCGACTGCTCGACAATTTCATCCAGCTCTGATTTTGGCACCCCGTGGGTGCGCGGTCCGTAGGCAATGTTATCATAAATGCTCATGGGGAAGGGATTGGGTTTTTGGAATACCATTCCCACATTTTTTCTCAGCTCGTTTACATCCAGAGAAAAAATGTCCTTTTGCTCATATTTTACCTCTCCCTCAACCTTGACTCCGGGAATAAGGTCGTTCATGCGGTTAAGGGTCTTTAAAAAGGTGGATTTTCCGCATCCCGACGGTCCGATAAGAGCGGTTATGCTGTTTTGCTTAATGTCCATATTGATATTATTAAGAGCCTGGGACTCGCCGTACCAAAGGCTCAAATTTTTCACGGTAATAATATTGCTCATTGGCTTCTCCTTTTCTTGAACACTCTCCCGAGGAAATCGGCAAGAAAATTTATAATAAGGGTCATCACCATAAGTATGGCCGCAATGGCAAAGGCCACCTCAAACTCTCCCTGCTCCTTGGCGTATACATAGAGAGCCACGGTAAGGGTACAGCCCGAGCTTGACAAGCCCTTTATAAGACCGTTGAGACTGTGGGCAAAGCCGGCCGTGAAAAGAAGGGCGGCCGATTCGCCCAAAATGCGTCCCACCGAAAGAATACAGCCGGTAACCACCCCATCTATACATCCGGGAAGCACCACCGTTCTTATAACCCTCCATTTTCCCGCTCCGAGACCGAAGGCTCCTTCCCGATAGCTGTCAGGGACGGTTTTCAGACTTTCCTGGGTGGTGCGCATGACGGTGGGAAGATTCATTATTACAAGTGTCATGGCTCCCGCCGCAAGTGAGGTCTTCATGTCGAGAAATTGGCAAAAGAAGAGCATTCCCACCAGTCCGAAAATTATGGATGGTATGCCCGAAAGGGTTTCGGCGGCATATTCTATTGCTCCGACAATTCTTTTGTTGGCGGCATATTCGTTCAGGTATACCGCAGCCCCCACTCCAAGGGGCAGAACAACCAGAAGGGTGGCAAGTATTATATAAAGAGTGTTAAGAATATCGGGCAGTATACCGATATTTCCGCCCAAATAACTGGGCTTTGTGGAAATCAGATTCCATGTCACATGGGGCAGTCCCTTAAAAAGCACATATATGATTATAAAGGCTGTAATAATACAGGTAATTCCCGCCGCAAGCCCCATTAAAAACTTCATAAATCCGATATAAAACCTGCGATAAGGGGTAAGTTCATTCTTTTTCACTGCTTCTCCTTCCTCCCTTTAAGAAAGAAATTGAGTGTTGCGTTTATGAGCATTATAAAGAGGAAAAGAACCAAAGCTATGGAAAACAGGGCCTGCCGCTGAAGCCCCGAGGCATATGACATTTCGCTTGCCACGGCGGTAGTGAGAAATCTCACGCTTTCAAAAAGGGACGGCATATTCGGCGCATTTCCCGACACCATTATGACCGCCATAGCTTCTCCTATGGCACGGCCCACTCCAAGCACCACTGCGGCGGTTATTCCGCTTTTGGCCGCCGGCACCGACACCCGAAAATAGGTTTCAACCGGTGTGGCGCCAAGGGAAAGAGAGGCCTCCTCATACTCCTTCGGCACCGCCTCAAGAGCGTTGAGAGAGACCTTGATTATGGACGGAAGCACCATAACCGCAAGCACAACTATGGCTGCAAGCAGGCTTGCTCCGTCGGCCACGCCGAAAATATTTCTTATGGCCGGAACAAGCACAAGCATACCCACAAGTCCATATACCACCGAGGGAATCCCGGCCAGCAGTCCCACGGCCGATTCCACAACCCTTCTAATCCCTTTCGGGGCAACCTTGGCAAGAAAAACCGCCGTAAAAAAACCTATGGGGGTGCCAATCAGCACCGCTCCCGCCGTACCGTAAACGCTGGTCAGAATAAAGGGAAGTATGCCGTATTTGGGATCGGAGGCCGTCGACTGCCACTCTTTTCCGAACATAAAATTAAGGAGACCGATTTTTCTTATGGCGGGAATTCCCGACACAATAAGATAAACGCTGATGAGCAGTACGGCCGCCACAGCCGCCAGGCCCAATATGAGAAAAATACCGTGAACGGCATTTTCAAAAAGCTTTTGCCTGTTTTTCATTTTTTCACCCTTTAAAGCGCAGGAGCAAAGCCCAAATCGGCTCCGCTCCTGCCGTATTTTTCGGTTTTATTTTACGGGGATGGCACCTGCCGAGGCAATTATCTCGTTTGCCTTCTCGGAGGTGGCATAATCGAAGAAGGCCTGTGCTGCGTCGGACAGAGCCACGTCGGTTTTAGTAACCAACACAAAGGGGCGCTGAATTTTATAGCTGCCGTTTTTAACCGTCTCTTCGGTGGGGGTCACTCCGTCCACATCGACTGCCTTTACGGTGTTCTTGACCGAGGCAAGGGAGGCATATCCTATGGCGTCGGGATTTTGAGCCACTGTGGTGATTACATCACCGGTGGAGGTCAGTTCCTGACGGTATTTGCATTTTTCGGCAGTTTTTGTGATGGATTCAAAACCGTCTCTTGTACCGCTTCCGGCCTCTCTTCCGATAACAACAATTTCGGCGTCCTTTCCGCCCACATCCTTCCAGTTGGTGATCTCGCCGGTGTAAATGGAGGCAATCTGTTCAACCGTCAGGTTGGAAATTTCATTTGAAGGATTGACTATCATGGCGATACCGTCAAGAGCAAGGGTGGTTTCTTTAAGTCCCTTTGCCTTTTCCTCGTCTTTAAGGGCACGGCTGGAAAGTCCGATGTCACAGCGTCCTTCGCTTATGGCGGTAATTCCGGTGCCCGATCCGGTGGGGTTATAGGTAAAATTTACTCCGCTGTTTTGAGAGGTAAAGGCCTCGCCCAAAGCGCCGATAACCTTTGCCATGGATGTGGAGCCGTCGGTAGCTACCGTTCCCGAAAGGGCGGTCTTGGAGGCGGTACCGTCAACCTTGCTCTGAGCATCGTCGGCCGAATTTGCGCATCCGGCAAAGGACATGGCCACAACAGCCGCTAAAATCACTCCGATAATTTTGTTCTTTTTCATTTTTACTTTCTCCTTAAATGTAATTTTTTCTTGTGCACATCTACATCATATTCCTTTTGTGTAAAATCCAAAATCCTAAAATTGTAAAGAAAAGGTAAAAGAAAAAGACCTTTCAAAAGAAAGGTCTTTAAGACACAAAATTCAGACAAGCTGTGCCGTTAGGGTATCGGCCGCAGAGGCCAACGCCGCTTCTATCTTTGCAAGGTCCTTACCGCCGGCCATGGCGCTGTCGGGGCGTCCGCCGCCGTTTCCTCCGGCAATCTGAGCCGCCGCCTTAACAATATTTCCGGCATGAGGCTTGTCCTTAATTCGGTCGGCGGCCGAGCGCAGAGCGTCAGGCTCGTCCACATTAAGCTTTCCGGTCACAAGGCTTATGCCCTTTATTTCAACCGCTTGGGAGATGAGCCGGTCAAGCTGACCTCCCGCAAGCTTTGCCTCAAGGCTTTCAATCATTCTGTCCTTTTCTTTAAGCTCGGCAGTAACCGCCTTTGCCTTTTCGGTCAGGTCGTTTAAGCTTGTCTTGAGAGCCGATGCGGTATTCCTGATGGTGGCTTCATATTCATCCATAAGCTCGAGCACCTTGCTGCCGGTGACCGCCTCGATACGGCGAACTCCCGCCGCAACCGAAGTTTCGGAAACTATTCGGAAAAGTCCGATTTTTGCGGTATTTGAAACATGGGTTCCTCCGCAAAGCTCGGTTGAAAAGTCTCCCGCCCTTACAACACGGACAACATCTCCGTATTTTTCGCCAAAGAGGGCCATTGCACCCATTTTCTTGGCCTCGTCAATGGGCATTTCCTTTATAACAACATCCTGTCCACGAAGAATTTCCGTGTTTACAAGGGTCTCAACCTCTTTAATCTCCTCGGGAGTCAAAGCCGAAAAATGGGTAAAATCGAAGCGCATACGCTCGCCGTTTACAAGCTGTCCCGCCTGCTCCACATGGGTACCGAGCACCTTGCGCAGAGCGGCCTGCATAAGATGGGCAGAGGTGTGGTTTCTCATGGTGGACTCTCGGATTTCACCGCAAACCTCGGCCGTGACATTATCCGAAAGCTCAAAGGTTCCCCTTTCCACCTTGCCTATATGAAGGATAACTCCCTGGGCGTTCTTTGCGGTTGTTTCGACACGGAATATTCCTCCGCGCCCGTTTGTCAGCCTGCCGCAGTCGCCTGCCTGACCGCCGCTTTCTCCGTAAAACGGTGTTTTATTCAGTATAATAACAGCGTTCTCTCCCTCGGTGGCAAGGGCAGACTTTTCGCCCCCGTTTACAATGACCTCTATCCTTCCGTCACAATTCAGGGTGTCGTATCCAACGAACTCGGTCTTTTCGACATCAAGCTGCACTCCGCCGTCGTCCCATGCCTCGGCTCCGGCATTTTTACGGGCGTCTCTGGCACGCTGTTTTTGCTCCTCCATGAGCTCTTCAAAGCTCTGCTCGTCAACCGTCATTCCCTTTTCCTCGAGAATATCCTTGGTCAAATCAAGTGGGAATCCGTAGGTATCATAAAGCTTAAAAGCGTCGGCTCCGGAAATTTCCTTGGCCTTGGAGGTTTGGGTAAGCTCATTAAGCAGCTGCATACCCTTGTCAATGGTGCGTCCGAAGCTCTCCTCCTCTTCCCTTACCACCCGGATAATAAGGTCTTTTTTCTCGGCAAGCTCGGGATATGCCTTGTTTTCCTCAATAACAGTAGAAACCACCTCCGAAAGGAAGGGTCGGTCAATGCCGAGCAGACGGCCGTGTCTTGCAGCACGGCGGATAAGCCGGCGCAAAACATATCCTCTACCCTCGTTCGAAGGCATAACTCCGTCCCCGATCATCATGGTTGTCGAACGGATGTGGTCGGTTATAACACGGAGAGAAACATCGGTTTTGGCGTCCTGCTTATATGTGACTCCGGCAATTCCGCTTATGTGCTTCATAATTTTCTGCACCGTATCGACCTCGAAAAGGTTATCCACCCCCTGCATAACGCAGGCCAGGCGTTCGAGACCCATTCCGGTATCAATATTGGGATGATCAAGAGGGGTATAATTTCCCTTGCCGTCGGAATCAAACTGGGTGAACACAAGGTTCCAAACCTCTATATACCGGTCGCAGTCACAGCCCACGGCGCAGGTGGGCTTTCCGCAGGAATACTTTTCTCCTCGGTCAAAATGTATTTCCGAACATGGTCCGCAGGGACCCGATCCGTGCTCCCAGAAATTATCTTCCTTGCCAAGTCTGACAATGCGGTCAGGTGAAACCCCTACCTCCTTGGTCCAAATGTCGAAAGCCTCGTCGTCGTCAAGATAAATGGTGACCCAAAGCTTGTCCTCGGGTATTTCAAGCACCTTGGTGAAGAATTCCCATGCCCAGGCCGTGGCCTCGTGCTTAAAGTAATCACCGAAGGAAAAATTACCAAGCATTTCAAAATAGGTTCCGTGGCGGGCGGTCTTTCCCACACACTCGATGTCGGGCGTACGAATACATTTTTGGCATGTAGTCACCCTTTTTCTCGGAGGGGTAATCTCGCCGGTAAAATATTTCTTCATGGGAGCCATACCCGAATTTATAAGTAAAAGAGAGTTGTCGTTCTGGGGAATAAGCGGGAAGCTGGGAAGCCTTAAATGCCCCTTGCTTTCAAAAAAGCTGAGATATTTTTCCCGCAGTTCGTTTAGTCCTGTCCATTCCATGTTTTTAACCTCTATTCAAAAGCATATATAGTGATTATACTAACAAATATACTCTTTGTCAACAAAAAAAGCCGCATTGCGAACCTGTCAAGTCCGCACGGCCCCACGCCAATTTAATATTGACTTTTTTCTGAAAACTGATATAATGTTCTAGTCGGAAGGTCCTTCTGCAAAGCTGTTTTAAATCCCTCCAAAGGCCGTTTTCAAGTCTGCCTAAGTATTACAAGTAAAAAGCTTTTCTATAAATTTATACATAAAAAGGGCGTTTTGACCGTATAATAAAATATTTCGGGGTGTGGCGCAGTTGGTAGCGCGCGACATTTGGGAGCATAGACGGCATTCGCACCGTATGACAACAAAAACCGCCGAAAACCCTTCAACCGTGCGGATTTCGGTCGGTTCGGAAAATGAAAAAAAGCGGTCAAAAATGTGTTTGACCACATATTTGACCACCTACAAGACCACAATTAAATAACTATCGGGGTGTGGCGCAGTTGGTAGCGCGCGACATTTGGGATGTCGATGCCGCAGGTTCGAACCCTGTCACTCCGACCAACTTTCCGGCTGATTTAATATACAATGTTAAATCAGCCGGGCTTTTTTAGGCTTGATTTAGATTAGATTTCTTTTCCGTTGTGTGCTATAATTGGAAGTTGTAAAGGAGGGAATTTTATGAAACGCTTGGTTATATATGTACATGGCAAAGGCGGCAGTGCAGAGGAAGCGAAGCATTGGGAAGCAAAAAGCGAGTTCTCGCTGTTTTTTGATTTGCACAGCAAGGGATATGATTCTGTTATTTTGATTGCAAACAGCATAGGGGCTTTTTTATCCATGTATACGCTTGCTGAAAAGAAAATTTCGCAAGCCCTGTTTATTTCGCCCATTGTAAATATGGAAAAACTGATTACGGATATGATGGTGTGGTCAAATGTGACAGAGGATGAACTGCAAAGCAAAAAAGAGATTCCTACGTCGTTTGGGGAAACTTTATCTTGGGCGTATTTGTGCTATGTGCGAAAACATCCGATTGTATGGAGTATTCCCACCTGTATTTTATACGGTGAAAAAGATAATTTAACTTCCATAGATACTATATCCGAATTTACCAATCAAATTGGCGCAACGCTCACTGTAATGGAGGATGGAGAACACTGGTTCCATACAGATACACAAATGAAGGTTGTTGACAACTGGATTAGTAATTCAATCCGATAAATTACCACTTTTCTTTGTCTACAGCACCGTAAATTTTGACAGGGTGACTTTTTCGGTCACCCTGTCATTTTCTCTTTTTCCGCCTTGATTTGTGCCTTGACCTTTGCAATCATTTCCGCGAGCTTTTCTTCACATTCTTCGCGCGTTTTCGCATAGATTTCGCATAGATATTGTGGCTTTCCCGCTTTTCGTAGGCGTTGGTCGGCATGTACCGTCCCTCATAGAGGTGGTCGTTTATCATGGTGACACAACCCGTCCCGGGCCCCCGTACTTTGGGCTTGTACGGCGTAAATTCAACCGGGGCGGTATCTTTCCTTTCCTCACGCTTTTCTGTCGGCATACGGGCGTCTGTACCGCCGATTTTGCGGTCGATATGCACCGCCGCCTGCCTTTGCATGGTATCGGTGATATGGCTGTAAATATCCACTGTGAAGCTTGCATTAGTATGTCCAAGAATTCCCGACAGCGTTTTAGCATCTACGCCGCTGGTGAGAGCATGGGTAGCGAAGGTATGCCGTAGATCATGTGGATGTGTCAAGTATAGGACAAAAAAAATTTTATTTTTTTCTGCCGAAGACTATCTGACGCTTCCATCAGGTAGTCCCAGCACCTTTATTATCTTTTGATAAGTCATTCTTGTCCTGCTCAAGTTATCTCTGTTCTGAAAAAATATCGTCAAAATTCCATTCGATTTCAATTTCATCCTGACTATGAACACGGATCACCTTGATAACCTCACGCAGCTTCTCTGTATCGAACTTCTGAATTCCCAAGAAATCTTTTAGTTTTATTTTATCAGAAAGTTCATTTTGTTCAAGAAGCTTTTTACTATTCTTCGCATCTTCTATCTTTCGTTTTATTTCATCCAGCTGTACACTTATCTTTTCAGCTCTCTGCTTATACGAATCACGATCTATACGACCATCTTTGTAATCATCATAGAGTTTCATCTTTTCCGAGGTCAACTGTCGGCTCTGTTTTTGCAATTCTGTAGTATTGATCTCTTTGTATTCACATTGTCTTTTGGAAGATACTTTCTTTCCTTTTTTCAACATTGACGCTGCATACTGACGGACAAGCCCAAGGATATTCTCCTCCATCGGTTCCCTACGAATCACCAGACTTCGGCACACAGGATCACCATTGGTTCTGGCATCTGAACATTTCAGCAGATGCTCTGTTTCTTTTAACAGAGAATGCCCACAGTTGGCACATATCAGCAAGGCCGGCTGTTTTTTACGTCTTTCCAGAGTAAAATTGGTGCGTGATTCTGCAACACTTCTCTTCTTTTTCGGATGCATTTCATTTGCTTTTTCAAACAATTCCCTGTCTATAATTGCCGTATGATGATTTTCCAGGCGAACCCATTCTGTTTCATCATTCAGAACTGCTTTATGGCCCGTATGCATACTGCAACGTGTTTTGCCCCAGATTCTGGTTCCAATATAAATCTCATCCCGGACGATTGCCGATACTGTCGTAGGGCTCCAGTGTTTCTTTTTGATCGTGTCAAACCTCTGGAACTGCACCTGATCCCCTCTTGATAATTTCTGCTCATCACAAGTAGCAATCGCCTGTCTGTTCAATTCCCTTGTAATATCTGCAAAACTTGTTCCCTCCGCTGCCATCTGAAAAATCATTTTCACGACTTTTGCAGCCTCCGGATCAACTTCCAGCCTTCCATCTTTTCCTTTTTTATAGCCATATCTGGCATTTACCGGAAGACGTGTACCATTTTTTGTTCTCGTCTGCATTGCTGATGAAATTTTCTTGGACAAATCCAGGCTATACATATTGTATACCAGATTCTGCAATGCCACATTCATTCCACCAGTCATTCCGCTGCTTGCTGCACTGTCATAGCTGTCATTAATCGAAATAAATCGAATCTGCAGAAGTGGAAAAATATATTCAATATAAAATCCAACTTCCAGATAGTCTCTTCCGAATCTGGAAAAGTCTTTTACAACTACACAGCCGATTTCTCCACTTTTCATGTCATCCTGCAGCTGTTGAAATCCCTGCCGTTTAAAATGAGTACCGCTGACACCATCATCCACATATTCCAGGATATCTGCCTCATCTACACCCAGCTGATCAATCACAAATGATTTTAACAGAATTCTCTGAGAAGTTACACTGTCGCTCTCTTTTTTAGCTCTGCCATCTACATTGTCATCTTCTGCAGATAAACGGATGTAAACAGCTGTTTTTCTATGATCTGTCATCTTGACTGCGCCTCCTTCTCTTTCTTTAATTTCTGTAAATCTGCAAACTGATCGTCATATACCAGCTTGATCTCATAATCATACTTACCATGGATAATAATTGAATCCACAAAGGCATCTGCCATTTCTTTTGTCAGCTTACGCTTTGACATATAAGTATGTATCAC
>CABMOR010000002.1 GCA_902388225.1 uncultured Oscillospiraceae bacterium
CTACCGCCGCAACCGACAGGCTTCCGCAAAAATTTCCAACCATAATAAGGTCGGCCGCATTAAAAAGAAGCTGAAGAACTCCGGTCAGTATAACAGGAACCGTATACTTTATCATTTTTTTAAACAGACCTCCCTCAAGCATGAGGTCGGTCTTAGTGGCTGATTGCTTTAAATTTTGTTCTGTCATAAATTTTTTCTCCCAATATTTCCTTAAAAATTTTATCACATATCCACTTTCTTTTCAATAAGCCGTTATACCGTTTTTATTTAAACCTTAAATTCGTTTTTTATGAAAAATAACCACATTTTTATCTGCTTTTTTTATCCTTATTTTAGGCCGAATTTACTTGCTTTTTACCCCTTTTTGTGGTATCATTATACACATGAAAATATAATTTGGGTCGGTAGCGGCTTTTGCCTGTTTTTCTCTTGAATTTATCCGAAAAATAAGAAAATATCAAGGGGATTACTGCCTTTTTTATTTGACTTTTTAAGAATATAACGTATCGATTGTTTTAATTATCGTGGGTTGTTTTAATTTTGTGAAAAAAGGAATGAAAATCAGATAATGAACACTTTTGAAGAGGTATGGGAGAATGTTTGCGATTACTGTAAGGACGAGCTATCGGGAGTTGCCTATAACTGTTGGATAAAAACCCTTTCTCCCGTCAAGCTTCACGGCAAGGTGGCGGTTGTTTCGGCTCCTACCGAATATCAAAAGGGACTGACCGAAAATCTTTATAAAGAGCTGCTTGAACGAGCCTTTTCCGAGGTTTTCGGATTTGACGTTGCGGTTGAGGTAATTTCCGAGGAGGAAAATGCTCCGAAAAAAAAGGCATCGGAAAACATCACCGAGAGCTTTACCTTTGACAACTTCATTGTCGGTCCGTCCAACGACTTTGCTCATGCGGCGGCAGTAGCTGTGGCAAAGAATCCGGGAAAGCAGTATAATCCTCTCTTTATATACGGAAAACCCGGTCTCGGAAAAACCCATCTGCTCAATGCCATAAAAAACTATGTGTCCGAGCAGAATCCCGGATTTAACATTGTTTATACCCAGGGCGAGGCCTTTGCAAACGAAATAATCGACGCCATACATTCGGGAAGAACTCCTGATTTTCGGGAAAAATTCCGCAATACCGATATGCTTTTTGTGGACGATATTCAGTTTATTGCAGGTAAGGATTCAACCCAGACCGAATTTTTCAACACCTTCAATTCCCTCCATGAATCCGGAAAGCAAATCGTTCTTACCTCCGACCGCCCTCCAAAGGAAATAAATTCGCTGACCGAACGGCTTCGCCAGCGTTTTGAAATGGGACTTTTGGCAGACATTAAGGAACCTGATTATGAAACCAGAGTGGCCATTATCAGAAAAAAGGCCGAGGAAATGAATTTTGAGGTTTCCGATGCCGTTGCCCAGTGTATAGCAAATCAAATAAAGACCAACGTCCGTCAAATTGAGGGCGTGCTCAATAAGCTCATGGCTTATACAAATCTTACCGGCGAGCGTCCCTCTATTTTTAATGTTATCACGGTCATAAATGAAATTCGCCGGGACGAGGTGGACAACACCATTACGGTGGAAAAGATAATGGAGGCAGTGGCAAACGCATACGACGTCACCCCGGCCGACATTTGTTCCAAAAAACAGCACATGGAGATTTCCAATGCCCGACACATAGTAATTTACATATCAAGCCAGCTTACCGGCATGACCCTCAAGCAAATCGGGGAGAAAATAAACCGTAACCATTCCACCGTTTCCGCCTCTCTTAACAAAATGGAAAAGGAAATGGCAAAAAAACCCCGTCTTCGCGCAACCATCGAGGACATTATGAAAAATCTTAAAAACGAGTAAAAGATTTCAAAATGTCCCAAAAAAAGGACTTTTTTAAAGAGAAAAATAAACTTTCTCTTTTTGTTTCATGATGTTTAAATCTTTTTTATGTTTTAGGTATTTTAAGGAAAAACGGCTGTCTGAAATTTTTAACGGCTGTTGAAAATAATTTTTTCTTTTCGGTTGCTCAAGATTACATAACACCGTGAATTTTCGACAAAAAAGTTAAAATCTTTTAACCTTCAACTTTAAAATCTTTTTACTAAAATTTTTTATAAACATCATACCAAATTTTTTGACATTTGTCTGTCGAAGGAAAATCGGCTTGAAAAAGCCAAAAAAACCGATTTTCAACATTTTGACACCCTCTACTACTCTTACTGAATTAAATATATATTATTTACTGCCTAAACTAAAAAACACCCTATTAAGTTCAAATTTTATGACGGAAGTGAAATTATGAAACTCACCTGTGAAAAAAACAAACTAACCGAAGCAGTATCAAAGGTACAAATTGCAACCGTATCCAGTTCTCTCCCCGCACTTGAGGGTATTTTCTTTGACTGTAAGGACGGATACCTTACCCTCACGGGATACAATCTTGAAATGGGAATAACAACGGCGGTGGAAGCAAGAGCCGAACAGGACGGTCAGGTCATAATGTCGGCAAGATATTTTTCCGAAATAGTGAGAAAAATTCCGGGAGATACCGTATCCATCGAAACCGATGAAAAACACATTTGCACAATAAAAAGCGGGGAAACCAAATTTTCTATAATCGGTATGCCCCCTGAAGAATATCCAGATGTTCCCTCGGTCACAGGGGGAGACGGTTTTGAAATTCCCGGAAATCTTCTTGCCGGAATGATAAGACAAACAAGATTTGCTGTGGCAAAAAAGGAAGACAAACCTATTTATAACGGCATTTGTTTTTCTCTTAAAGACGGGGAAATCACCCTGGCAGCCCTTGACGGATACCGTCTTGCCATAAGAAAGGAAAAGATAGCCTTTTCTGGGGAGCTTAAATTTGTGGTTCCCGAAAAAACCTTAAGTGAAATAATGAAGCTAATAGGAGACAGCGACGATTTTGTTAAGGTTTCGTTGGAAAAGAGGCATATAATTTTTGAAATCGGCGGCTGTATTGTCATTTCCCGCCTTCTTGAGGGGGAATTTATGGATTGGAACAGTGCCGTTCCCGAAAAAATTTCCTCTGTGGCAGAAGTCAGCACTCAGGATATTCGCGGATGTATCGACCGTGTTTCTCTGGTTGTAAACGACCGAGACAGGGTATTTGTAAGATGCTTTTTCGAGCAAAACGAATTTAAGGCCATGTGTGAATCGACTGTGGGTAATGCCGTTGACAAGGTGGAAATAAACCTTGAGGGAGACCGACTTGAAATAGGCTTTAACAGCCGTTATCTCATTGACGCCTTAAGAGCGGTTGAGGATGACCGCATAAAAATTGAGCTAAACGGTCCCTTTTCTCCCATAAAAATAGTTCCCCAAGAGGGAGACAACTTTCTATTTATCGTCCTGCCGGTTAGAATTACCAAGGGTTAATTTATGAAGATAAAATTAACAGAAACAGTAAAGAAAATTGAAATAGATACCGAGTTTATTAAGCTTGATTCTTTCTTAAAATATGCAAATGCCGTGATCTCCGGCGGGGAGGCCAAGGAGGTTATTGCCGGAGGAAAGGTTTCTGTTAACGGTGAAATTTGCACAATGAGAGGAAAAAAGCTTTATAAAACCGACAGGGTAGAGCTTTTAGGAAAAAAATACGAGGTAATTTAATATGCACCTTACCGCCCTGAAGCTAAAAAGCTTCCGTAATATAAAAAGCGCCGAAATCATTCCCTGCGAAGGGGTAAATGTTATTTTCGGAAATAATGCTCAGGGAAAAACCAATCTTATGGAAAGTATTTTTTTCTGCTCGGGGCTTGGCTCATTCAGAGGGGGAAAAGACGGAGATCTTATTTCCTTCGGCGATGAATTTTTGGATGTTGATGCGGAATTTTTTTCGGGCGGCAGAAATCGGAAAATAAAAATAACCATGTCTTGTGACAGAAAGAAAATTTTTCTGTCAAATGTCCCTCAAAAAAGTTTTTCCGGTCTTTGCGAGCATTTTAGGTGTGTGGTTTTTTTCCCCGATGATCTTTCGCTCATAAAAAGCGCCCCGGAGCAGAGGAGAAAATTTATTGACGGGGCTCTTTGCGCCTTAAAACCGGGATATAAAAAGCTTCTTTTAAATTACAAGCGATCGGTTTTGCAGAAAAATTATCTGCTTAAGGAAGGTTATAAATACGACAAGACGGCTTTTGACGCCATGCTTGACGGCTATGACCGGCATATTGCCCATTTCGGTTCGGTAATATGCGGTCAGCGAAAAATATATGTAGATAAAATTTCCGGCTTTGCCGACGGTTTTTTTTCCGGCCTTTCTTCGGGGAGCGAAAAGCTTTCTCTTGAATACAGCGGAAGGGAATTTGCAAATGACGATGGGGAAAAGCTGCTTTATCAACAGCTTGTTTCTTTAAGAGAACAAAGCATAAAAACTCTCTCCACCCCCTGCGGGCCGCACAGGCACGACCTTTTTGTAAATATAAACGGAATTTCAGCAAAGGATTTCGGGTCCCAGGGACAGCAGCGCTCGGCCGCCATTGCGCTAAAGCTTTCGGAGGCGGCGGTGCTTAAGGAATATTCGGGGGAAAAGCCGATAATTCTTTTAGACGATGTTATGAGCGAGCTTGACAGCGGACGCCAGGAATATATTCTAAATCAGCTTGGTGAAGGGCAGGTTTTTATAACCTGCTGTGATCCAAATCAGATAGCCGGTCTGAAAAGCGGAAAGGCTTTTTATGCCAAGAACGGAAATTTTGAGGAAAAAACCTTATGAAAAAAAGATTTTATGTCGGAATAGGCGACCGCGCCATAGATTTTGAAAAAATCGTGGGAATTTTTGACCTCGACAAAACCACAGTAAAAAAAGACACCCGAGAGTTTCTTAATAAAAACGAAAAAGCCGGCCTTGTGGAAACGGAAGGTTTTGATATTCCCCTTTCTTTTATAGTTACAAACGGAAGGAAAAAAGCCGGAGAAAAAAGAAAAATTCAAAGCAGCAGGGTTATATTATCCCCAATTTCTCCCGCAACCCTTTTATCCAGAATAAAAAACGAGGGAAGGTTCCCGAATTTATAAAAATTCCGACGGCTGAATAAAATTCAGCTTTTTGCGGATTTTGAGTCCCCTTAAGGGGCTCAAACAGGAGGTAAAAAAATGGAAATCGAACAGATGCCGAGCGTTAAGGTAAAGGAAGAATACGACGCCGAACAAATTCAGGTGCTTGAGGGGCTTGAAGCCGTCCGAAAGCGCCCGGGTATGTATATCGGCTCGACCGGCGAAAGAGGGCTTCATCATCTGGTTTATGAAATTGTTGATAACTCCATAGATGAGGCTCTGGCCGGATACTGTACCCATATCGAGGTCGACATTCTCGAAGGGGACATTATCTGTGTTACCGACAACGGACGAGGAATCCCCACCGGAATAAATAAAAAATACGACATGCCGGCTGTCACCATGGTTTTCACCATGCTTCACGCAGGCGGAAAGTTCGGCGGAAGCGGCTACAAGGTTTCAGGCGGACTTCACGGCGTGGGTTCTTCGGTTGTAAACGCCCTTTCCACATGGCTTGAGGTGGAGGTCAAAAACGGCCGGGATATTGTCAGACAGCGATATGAGCGGGGAAATATCGTGACCGATCTTGAAAAAATCGGCGAAACAAATGAAACCGGAACAAAGGTTACCTTCAAACCCGACCCGGAGGTCTTTACCGATACCACAGAATATGATTACGACACACTGCTCACAAGACTCAGAGAGCAGGCGTTTCTTAACGCCGGTGTCAAAATAACCCTGACCGACCGCCGTCCCGACGAGGAGGGCAACGTCCAGGCGAGACAGGATGTGCTTCACTATGAAGGCGGTATAAAAAGCTATGTTGACTTTATTCTCGAAAGATCAAAAAAAGAGCCCTTGCTCCCCGAGGTTGTATATATAAACGGAGTCAAGGGAGATTCGTCGGCCGAAATCGCTTTTCAGTATAATAACGGCTATGACAGCAAAATTATCAGTTTTGCAAACAACATCCATACGGTAGACGGCGGAACCCACGAAAGCGCATTTAAAACCGCTCTTACCCGTGTGGTTAACGCCTATGCCCGCAAGTTCGGACTTTTAAAGGAAAAGGATTTGAATTTAAAAGGAGAGGACATTCAAGAGGGGATTGCCGCCGTCATTTCGGTCAAGCTGACCGACGCCCAGTTTGAGGGTCAAACCAAGGCAAAGCTGGGCAACACCTCCATGGGCACCATGGTTACTGCCATGGTGGGAGAAAAGTTGGCCGAATACCTTGAAGAAAACCCCGTGCCGGCAAAGATAATCGTTAACAAGGCCATTGCCGCTTCAGCCGCCCGTGAGGCTGCTCAAAAGGCAAGAGACCTTACCAGAAAAAACAGCGGAAATAAGTTTAAAAAGCCCGAAAAGCTTGCCGACTGTATTTCCCGAGACCCGTCAGAAACCGAAATATTCATCGTCGAGGGAGACAGCGCGGGCGGTTCGGCCGTCAAGGGAAGAGACTCAAGAACACAGGCTATTTTGCCCCTTTGGGGAAAGATGCTTAATGTTGAAAAGGCCCGTGCCGACAAGGTATACGGCAACGATAAGCTGACCCCGGTGGTTTTGGCTCTGGGAACCGGTATCGGCGAGGAGTTTGACATTTCAAAGCTCAGATACGGCAAAATCTTTATTATGGCCGATGCCGATGTAGACGGCTCCCATATACGCACGCTGCTGTTGACCTTTTTCTTTAAATATATGCCCGAGCTTATAGAAAACGGCAATATTTATATTGCCCAGCCGCCCCTTTTTAAGGTGTCAAAGGGAAAGAAATTTTTCTATGCCTTCTCTGACGAGGAAAGAGACATGTATATTGAGCAGCTTGGCGGAAACGCCGATGTTCAGCGATATAAAGGTCTCGGTGAGATGGACGGAGCCCAGCTCAACGAAACCACCATGGACCCCAGATACCGCACCACCCTTCGCGTGACAATGGAGGACGCCCAAAAGGCGGCCGAAACCATAACCCTTCTTATGGGCGACGAGGTCGAACCCAGACGTCAGTTTATCGAAGAAAACGCCACCTATGTTCAAAATCTTGACGTATAAGCGGGCGGTTAAAAAGTATTAGAACCCATAAAAAGGTGGAAAAATTAAATCGAAAAGAGGATGATTTAATTGGCTATAAAAACGGTCAAATGTCCCAAATGCGACAGCGAAACGGCCGTAATAAAGGACGAGCAGGGAAAGGTTTTCTGTCCCTTTTGCGGAGAAGAAATAGTGGATTTGCCCGAAATCGGCGAAGGAGAGCAATTTGAATATTCCGACGCCCCTAAAACCGAAGAAAAAACCAAAATTCAGCCGGTTGGCGAGGAGATTGATGTCTGTTTTGTGCTTTCCGAAACCGAGGTGGGCAATGCCCTTGAAACCTCCGGAAAACTTAAAAAACGCAAGATAATTCCCTATATAGAGGCCGGTCTTTTCGGACTTCTCGGACTGTTCACCCTTCTTTCCATTATCTTCAGCTATGCAGGTCTGTTCGGAATGGGCGAGAACAAGCCCACCCCCTCCCATTACATAGTTACGGTGCTTTGCTTTTGCATGGTTCCCGCAGTATTCACTTTGCCCGAGCGGCAAAAGAGGAAATATATACGGTCGGCTACCTCCGGAAATCAGGTCAACCTTAAGATTTACGAAAATGTCCTTGAGGTATGCGTTCTCGACAACGAGGCAGAGGCCTGGCAGCTGGAATTTAACGGTGATTTCGGCGTAACCCATGAATATGACCAAACCGTAATCAGTCTTAAAAACGGACAGATACTTGTCATTCCCGACCGTGCAGTGCGGGAGGATCAGCTTTGCGAGCTTTTTAGAAGGCTGGGAATAAACAAACAAGAGCAGGAATAATTTTAAAATTTCCTCCGAAAGGATAGGATTACATGAGTGAAAACGAATTTCAGCCCCACGCCAAACAGCTTGATGTGGAGCTGGTCGACGAGATGCGAAAGGCCTACCTTGACTATTCTATGTCGGTCATTGTGGGACGAGCTCTGCCCGATGTGCGGGACGGTCTGAAGCCGGTTCACCGCCGTATACTTTACACGATGTATGAAAACGGACTGACCCCCGATAAGGCATACCGCAAGTGTGCCGATACGGTAGGCTCGGTGCTCGGCCGCTATCATCCCCACGGCGATGCCAGCGTTTATGACGCTCTTGTGCGCATGGCGCAGGATTTTTCCCTTCGGTATATGATGGTTGATGGACACGGAAACTTCGGTTCGGTGGACGGATATCCCGCCGCCGCATACAGATATACCGAAGCAAAGCTGTCCAAAATATCCATGGAAATGCTTCGTGACATCGACAAGGACACGGTGGACTTCCAGACAAACTACGACGACCGTTTAAAGGAACCGACCGTTCTTCCTTCGAGAATACCAAGCCTTCTTATTAACGGCTCCTCGGGTATTGCCGTTGGAATGGCCACCGAGATCCCTCCCCACAATCTGGGTGAGGTTGTGGACGGAATGTGTTATCTTATTGATAACCCCGATGCCGAGATATCCGACCTTATGGAATACATCAAGGGACCGGATTTCCCCACCGGCGGAATTATCATGGGATATTCGGGCATTCGAGCCGCATATGCCACCGGCCGCGGCAAGATTGTGCTTAGAGGACGTGCCGAAATTGAAGAAACAAGAAGCGGATATTTCCGCATTGTAATAACCGAAATTCCCTATAAGGTCAACAAGCAGGAGCTGGTCAAATCCTTTATAAATCTTATGAAGGACAAAAAGGTTGAGGGAATTGACGACGTGGTCGACTATTCCGGACAGGACGGAATGAAGATTGTGGTGGATCTGAAAAGAGACGCCAATCCCCAGGTTGTTTTAAATCAGCTTTATTCCTATACTCAGCTTCAGGTCACCTTCGGCGCAATACTGCTGGCTCTTGATAAGGGTCGACCCAAGGTCATGACCCTTAAGGAAATGCTTCAGAGCTATATCGACTTCCAGCGTGAGGTTGTCACCCGCCGAACCGCCTTTGACCTTAAAAAGGCAAGAGAACGGGCGCATATTTTGGAGGCGCTCAAAACCGCCATTGATTTTATCGATGAGGTCATAAAGATAATCCGCGGTTCAAAAACCATTCCCGAATCAAAGGCGGCCTTGGCCGAGAGATTCGGTTTTGACGAGGTCCAGACAACCGCCATTGTGCAGATGCCTCTCGGACGGCTTGCCGGTCTTGAAAAGCAAAAGATTGAGGATGAGCTTGCCGCCCTTCATGCCAAGATTGCCGAGCTTGAGGGAATTTTGGGTGATGAGCACAAGATAAGCGAAATCGTCAAGGACGAGGCATATGCCGTTAGAGATCGCTATATCGACGACCGCCGTACCGAGATTACCATGATTTCGGGAGAGGTGGATATTGAGGATCTCATTCCCAATGAGGAAAGCATTCTCACCCTCACCCACAACGGTTATATAAAGAGACTTCCTGCCGATACCTACCGACTGCAAAATCGGGGAGGAAGAGGAGTTACCGGCCTTGCCAAAAAGGACGACGACTTTGCCGAATATATGTTCACCTGTACCTCGCACGAATATGTTCTTTTCTTCTCAAATCTCGGACGGGTCTACCGGCTTAAAGCATATCAGGTGCCCGAAGGCAGCCGTACCTCCAAGGGACTTAATATAGTAAATATTCTGCCCCTGACCGAGAATGAGCACATTACAGCCATGCTCCATGTGCAGTCAATGGAGGACGATCTTAATCTCTGCATGCTTACTAAGAAGGGCATAATAAAACGCACCCTCCTTTCGGCCTATAACACGGCCAGAAAGGGCGGAATTATCGCTATTGATCTGGATGAGGACGACGAGCTGTGCTTTACCGCCCTGACCACCGGAGAGGACGAACTGGTTATCGCCACCAAGAAGGGCATGGCCATAAGATTTAAGGAGAGCGACGCCCGTCTTATAGGTCGAACCGCAAGAGGTGTGCGTGCCATAAATCTTTCGGACGGAAAGGACGACAGCGTTATCGGCTGTGCCGTTGTGGAGCAAGGCAAAAAGCTTCTGACGGTTACCGAAACAGGCTTTGGACGGATAAGCGAATTTGACAACTACCGTCTCCAGTCGAGAGGCGGCAAGGGTCTTATAAACTATCACACCGAGAAGTTCGGAGATGTTGCGGCGGTGGCCGCCGTGTCGGGAGAAGAGGATGCAATTCTGATTTCCTCCGGCGGTATAATTATCCGCATTCCCACCGTAAGCATCAGCCAGTTTGCCCGTCCCTCAAAGGGCGTTAAGGTTATGCGTACCGGCGAAGATGACAAGGTGGTTACCATGGCGCTCACACCTCACGAAGAGGACGAAAGCCAGGCGGAGGACCAAACTGCCGATGAACAGCCGCCCCAACAGCCACAAGGAGAGGCTGCCGAGTCTCAAGAGGGCCAAGGCGAGGAATAAGCTGTTTCTTTGACGAAACAATTTTTAAAACAAAAGAGTGGTGAAAAAGCGCCCTGGCACAGGTATTTACACCCTCCAAAGCGGATGCTTTTCCACAATACTGCATTAAAAACCCACGGTAGGCGACAGACTTGCCGTGGGTTTTTGTCTTGCAGAAAAATGAAAACAAAAACCCAAAAGCGGGAAGAAAAAAGACCAAAAGGGGGCATAATAAGAAAAAAGAACCGTAGCAAAGGAATTTATCATGACAGTAAAACCTTTTATCTTAAAACTTTCACACAAAGGCTCAATAGACGGCCGACGGCAATGAATTTATCAAAAAAGGGGAAAGGAATAATGAAGCAGGCAGTAATTGACATTGGGTCAAACTCAATCCGTCTGACGCTGTATAAAACCGACAAACAGAGCCTTAAAATAATATTCAGGGAAAAAATTATGGCGGGACTTGCAGGCTATGTTGAAAGGGGAAAGCTTTCAAAAGAAGGAATTAAACTTGCCTGTGACTCGGTAGAAGAATTTCGGCAGATTCTTAAGTCCCTCAATATCCGCGACGCCGCGGTTTTTGCCACCGCCTCTCTTCGCAACATTTCAAATACCGACGAGGCGGTGAGCAAAATAGAGTCTTTTACGGGTTTTTTGGTGGATGTTATAAGCGGACAGGAAGAGGCGAGACTCGGCTATTGCGGAGCCATGCAGGAGCTAAGTATTTCAAATGGGGCCTTTGTTGATGTGGGAGGAGCCAGTACCGAGGTTGTAACCTTTGAAGAGGGAAAAATTGAAAGTTCAGTCAGCTTTGGGGTCGGTTCGTTAAATCTCTACCACCGATGCGTCAAAAAAATTTTGCCGGGATCGGGCTCGCTTATGCGGATAAGAGAGGTTTTAAAGCGGGAGGCCGACCTAAAGCCTGTGTCAAACCGAAAATATTCCTCTTTAATCTGTATAGGAGGAACGGGAAGGGCGGTCTTAAAGCTTGCCGCAAGCTGTTTTGGTCTTGAAAAAAATTGCCGCAGCATAACTGCGGAAAATTATAATCAGCTTTTCGACCTGCTCTGTCAAGGAGACCGAAGGGCGATTGACCTTATTTTAAAAAACGAGGCCGACAGAATTCATACCATCATTCCGGGCATGATGATTCTCGGTCATATCTTTGCTCATTTTAGCGCCGACGAGCTTATCGTCAGCAAATACGGTGTCAGAGAAGGATATTTATGTCAGAAAATTCTAACCGACAGTTCGAATACACCCAAAACCGAGAACTGAGCTGGCTGCGCTTTAACCGGCGTGTTCTTGAGGAGGCGGCCGACACCGCCGTTCCTCTGCTTGAACGGTTAAAATTTGTTTCGATTTTTTCAAATAACCTGGACGAATTTTTTATGGTGCGGGTGGGAAGCCTTTTTGACATTGCCAAAAAGCTTCCGCAAGATACCGACAACAAGACCGGATGGACGGCAAAACAGCAGCTTGAAAAAATCTACCGTGCCATACCCCCTCTTATGGACGAGAAAGAGCAGATTTATACCGAAATAATGAGCAAGCTTAAACAAAACGGTATTAAGGATGTCACCCTTGAAGAGCTTTTAGAAAAAGAAAAGCAAACGGTTTTTGAATTTTTTGAAAATCAAATGCTTCCCGCCCTTTCACCGATTATACTTTTGCCCCAAGAAAATTTTGCTCATTTTGCAAACAAGAAGCTGTATGCCGCGGCTTTGCTCGAAGCAAAGGGACAGGAGGCTTTGGGAATTGTTCCCCTTCCCGAGACCCTCCCTACCATCAAATTTTTGCCGGACGGCAGGCGGTTTATCAGAACCGAAAATATTTTGATTTACTTTCTGAAGGAACTTTTCGGCTGTTATTCGGTCAAAGAAAGCTGCCTTTTTTGCCTTACCCGCAATGCCGACATCAGTCTTGACGACGAGAGGCTTGAGAACGGGGAAAGGGAGTTTACCAAAAGGGTAGAAAATCTGCTTAAAACAAGAGAGCGCATGACGGCGGTCAGACTTGAACTCAGCAAAAAAATTTCCCACTCCTTTAAGCTCCGCCTCGCCGGGCTCTTAAAGGTGGAAGAATATCAGATTTTTACAGACCGTTGCCCCATAAACACCGAGTATGCTTATGAACTCATAAAAAAGCTCCCTAAGGAAATATCAAAGCCCCTTCTTTATCGGCCGTATGAAGGACGCTCACCCAAGGAAATACCTGACGGGAGGAGTGTACTTAAGCAGATAAAACAAGGGGATAAACTGCTTTTTTACCCCTATGATTCGGTGGAAACCTTTCTCAAATTCTTAAACAATGCGGCAGACGACCCAAACGTTTGTTCTGTAAAAATTACAATTTACCGGTTGGCCGCCCATTCCAAAATTGTCCACACCCTTTGCCGAGCGGCGGAAAACGGCAAGGAGGTGGTGGTTATTATAGAACTGAGGGCCCGTTTTGAAGAGCAAAAGAATCTTAAATGGGCGAAAACCATGGAACGGTCGGGATGCCGTGTTATTTACGGTGTAAAAGGACTTAAATGTCACTGTAAAATATGTCTCGTCACCCTTAAAAGAGAGGGGGAAATCGGGTATATCACGCAGATTGGCACGGGAAATTATAATGAACAAACCAGCGCCTTATATACCGACCTGAGCCTGATGACCGGCGATTTAAATATAGGAAAGGATGCTTCCGATTTTTTTGACAGTATGCTGAACCTCAAGCCAAAGAGCGTATACCGCCGGCTTGCCTTTTCTCCGCTTGGTATAAAAAGTCTGCTTTTTGAAAAGATTGACCAGCAAATTCGGTTGGGAAACAGAGGATATATATGTATAAAGGCCAACTCGGTTACCGAGCGGGATGTTATCGACAAGCTGAGGGAGGCGTCCCGAGCCGGGGTGGAGGTGCAGCTTATTGTTCGGGGCATTTGCTGTATTTTGCCTGGAATTTCGGGACATACCGACAACATTCATGTAACAAGCATAGTCGGACGTTATCTTGAACACGCACGGGTTTATTTGTTCGGTAAAGACCGGGAGCAGTCGGTTTATATTTCATCGGCTGACCTGATGACCCGAAATCTCAACCGGCGTATTGAAATTGCCTGCCCTGTTCATGACCCGATCCTCCAAAGGAGACTTAAACAGATGCTCGACTGTCAGCTTTTGGATTCGGTCAAAGCCCGGACTATGCTTTCGGACGGAAGCTATGTCATAAACAAAAGCGATAACCCCTTTGATTCACAGGCATATTTCATGGAAAAGCATTCCCCCAACCCTGAGCCTTAAAATTTATTCCAAGGGGTTTGCTTTTATAAAAGCTTTTTTATCCCGAAAAAGAAGATGGTTTTGAGCATAAACACATTGACAAACATCAATGTGTTGTATATAATAAGGATAGTACTCATAAGGGGGGACCAATTTGTACACCGACGAAAGAAAAACTGCATTGATTTTCAAGGCTTTCTGCGATGAAAATCGCATCAGGATTTTGAAGATGCTGACAAGCGGTGAAAAGTGTGCTTGTAAAATGCTTGAAGAGCTCAATGTTACACAGCCCACGCTGTCCCACCATATGAAAATTCTTTGTGACTCCGGTGTTGTTGTCGGGCGCAAGGAAGGCAAGTGGATGCATTACTCCATTTCGGAAAAGGGAGCAGGTGTTGCGAAGTCCTGCTTAAAGGAGCTGACCCTTGTAAATTGCAACCCGGAAAACAAGTCGTGTGGCGAAGAAAACAAGTCGTGTTGCGAAAAGTAAGTACCGTCAAATCATTTTGACACGGCTTCGTTTAAAAAATACATAGATATATTTAGATATATAGATGTCTGAAAGGAGGATTTTATGATATGGCGACATTAAAAACGGTGTGGGATTTCTTTCAGACGGAAGTCCTTGGTATGAGTTGGCTAAATCGGCTCATTGAAGCCTTGTTGAAAACTTGTGGGTTAGATACAGAAAGCAAACTTGGCGGCAGTGTTCAGTTCTTTATTTACGACACCGTTAAGATTATGGTACTGCTTGGTGTTCTGATTTTGATTGTCTCATATATTCAAAGTTATTTCCCGCCGGAGAGAACAAAAAAGATACTCGGCCGTTTTCACGGGATGTGGGCAAATATTATTGCCGCCTTGCTTGGAACGGTAACCCCCTTCTGTTCCTGCTCATCAATTCCCTTATTTATTGGATTTACAAGGGCGGGATTACCCATTGGGGTAACCTTCTCATTTTTAATTTCTTCACCGATGGTTGACCTTGGAAGTCTTGTACTCTTAACAAGTATATTCGGTTGGAAGGTTGCGGTTATATATGTTGTGTTGGGGCTTATTATTGCCGTAGCGGGAGGAACGCTGATTGAAAAGCTACACCTTGAAAACCAAGTAGAGGAATATATTCGTAACGGACGAGCATTTGAGGTGCCGCAAGAAGAATTGCATTTTTGCGACCGACTGCGGTATGGGTGGAAACAGGTTGTTTCCACTGCAAAAAAAGTTGTCCCTTATGTTTTAATCGGTGTTGGAGTCGGTGCGATTATTCATAATTTGATACCCGGGGATTTTATTGTTACAGTTCTTGGTGACAACAATCCTTTTGGTGTGGTTATTGCCACCGTTGCAGGTGCTCCTCTGTATGCCGACATATTCGGAACAATACCCATTGCAGAAGCCCTGCTTTCAAAGGGTGCATTACTCGGCGTTGTGCTGTCCTTTATGATGGCTGTTACGACCCTTTCTCTGCCGTCAATGATTATGCTGCGCAAGGCGGTAAAACCGAAACTCCTTGGCATTTTTATCGCCGTTTGTACCGTTGGTATCATCGTTGTTGGATATTTCTTCAACGCAATACAAAATATTATTATTTGACCGATGGAGGTATTTTTTATGGCATTATTTGATTTCGGAAAGAAAAAAGAAGAAAAGAAGACACCGACTTGCGCCTGTAGCTGCGGATGTCCTGCAAGCGAGGCAAAAGAAATTGCAAAAGAAAATTGTTCGCAAGCAAAGGACGGACTTTGCTGTATCAAGGTATTGGGTGCAGGATGTAAATCTTGCCACCGGCAATATGAAAACACCAAAGAAGCCGTGAAAGCAATGGGACTTGATGTGGAGGTGGAATATATCACCGATATGCAAAAGGTTATGGAATACGGCATTATGAGCATGCCGGCACTTGTTGTCAATGAAACGGTTGTGTCGCAGGGGAAGGTTTTAAAAGCCTCCGATGTGGAAAAGCTGCTGAAAAAAGCAGGGATGTGACAGAAACCAATGTTTATCTCCACAGACAATTTCTGCCGCAGTCAGCTTTTATAACAAAGCAGGTACCGACCGGCTGTTAATTCGGCCTGTCGATGCCTGTTTTATTATAGTAAATACATCGGCTCTGCCAGTGGGCAAAAAAGCTTTAGCTATGGGCATAATAAAAACTCCTGGGTATATTGAAGTTTTAAGGTTCGCCAACCAAGCAAAATATACAAGGGAGGCCCTAACCATGAAAGATAAGGACTAAATAGTTTAAAACATACTAAGTGGAGAGGTCAGTATCGTATCGCATTTGCACCAAAGTACCGCAGACAAGCAATATACAAAGACATAAAAACAGATATAGTATAATCTTGAGAAATTATTTGAACAAAAGGGCGAAAATATAATAGAAGCAGAAGCGTGTCCCGACCATATACATATGCTCATTGAAAGACCGCCTAAATATAACGTTGCACAAATAATGGGATTTCTAAAAGGCAAGAGAAGTCTAAAGATTTTCGACCGACACGCAAAATTGAAATACAAGTAGGGTTCAAGAAGTTTTTGTTGTAGAGGATATTATGCGGATACGGTTGGACGAAAAAAAGTATAGCGGAATACATAAGGAATTATTAAGAAGATTATGCAGCAGACCAAATTAGCATAAAAGAATATACCGACCCGTTTACGGGTGACAGGAGAAAGTAGGCAAAAAAAGACAACCGCAGATAAGCGGTTGCCGGAGAATGTAATGTGG
Organism: uncultured Oscillospiraceae bacterium; assembly: GCA_902388225.1. Lineage (GTDB taxonomy): Bacteria > Bacillota > Clostridia > Oscillospirales > Acutalibacteraceae > UMGS1484. Next base: position 16,408 of record CABMOR010000002.1, read on the forward strand.
TGCTAAACTTTCGAAACCCCTTTTAGGGGTCAAGCCAGTAATCGCCCCTTATAGGGGCGGTGCATACCACCGGTTTGACCGGTGGTTTTGATTGTTTTGGAAAGAGTCGGTTTGTATTAAAACCGAAAGGGTTTAGCGCGTCCGTTTGAAGAACTCGGAGGATTTAATCCGCTGTTTTTGAGGCTTCTCCGTTTAGTCCTTATCCTTTTCGGACCTTTCCTTTTTGTCGTTCTTTTCGTCCTTCTGATCCTTGCTTTCCCGGTCTTGGGGAATGGGGAGCTTTTCCACACGCACCTTTTCAATGCGCCGCTCGTCAACCTCCTCAACCGTGAAAAGGGTGTAAGCCGCCTCCACCGAAGGATGCTCGCCCTCCTTGGGGATATAACCGAGCTTTGCCATGATCATGCCCGCAAGGGTGTCATAATCCCCCTTGGGGAGATCTCTGCCCAGCTTTTCGGACAGCTCGTCAAGGTCGATGACCCCCTCGACCGTAAAAACATTTTCCGAAAGTTGTTCGATGTCTTCGGCTTCGTCGTCATATTCATCCTGTATACTGCCCACAATGGTCTCGATAAGGTCCTCCATGGTGACAATACCGGCCGTTCCGCCGTATTCGTCTACAACAACCGCAAGCTGGACTCGCTTTTCGGTCATTTCGGTAAAGAGGTCGCGGCAATTTTTTGATTCGGGAACAAAATACACCTCACGCATTTTCTGGGCAAGGGTATGGTCGGAAGGAATTTTGCTTCCCACATAGGGAAGAAGGTCTTTTACATAAATTACTCCCACAATGTTGTCAAGGTCTTCCTCAAAGACCGGAATTCGGGAGAACCCTTCCTCCACGGCCACCTTAACGGCATCGTCTATGCTATCGGTAATTTCCACCGCCACTACATCGGTTCGGTGGGTCATGATTTCGTCCACCGAGGTGTTGTCAAATTCAAAAATGTTGTTTATCATTTCCTTTTGGCTTTCCTCGATAACGCCTTTTTCCTCTCCCACGTCAACCATCATGCGAATTTCCTCTTCGGTGACATTTTCGGGTTCGGCACCGGGATCGATACCCAGCAGCCTTACACAGAGATTGGTAGAGGCCGAAAGAAGGGCAATAAAGGGCCGCATAATCTTCCTTACAAAAAGAAGCACGCCGACCACCGCAAAGGAAACCTTTTCGGGGTTTTCGATGGCTATTCTTTTGGGCACAAGCTCGCCCAGCACCAGCGAAAAATATGACATGATGACCGTGACAACCACCAAAGATACAGCGTTTAAAAAGCCGGCGTGATTTTGCCCGAAGGTTCCAAACCAGGAAACCATGGTTGAACCGAACTTTTCCACAAAGGTTTGGGAGGCCGAAGCCGAGGTCAGAAAGCCGGCAAAGGTTACACCGATTTGTATGGTGGATAGAAAGGATGCTGAATTTTCGGTCAGTTTAACCACCTTTTTGGCCTTTTTGTGACCTTCCTCGGCCATTTTTTCCAGCTTGGCGTCGTTAAGCGAGATTATGGCGATTTCACTCATGGCGAAAAATGCGTTTACCAAAATCAGCACAAGCAATAAAAGCAGTTTAATTATTAAGTTTCCGGGGTCATCCATAAAAGAATGTTCTCTCCTTGTATTTATTTATTCAAAGGACGATAAGGGTCGGGAAATCCGTTTTTTTGGATTTCCCGGCCTGCGGTGTTTTTACAGCAAGCCTTTGGTTTTTCAAAAATTGGCCTTGCCGAGAGCAATTGTTAATCGTTTTGATCCCGGCCGCAGCACTTTTTATATTTTTTTCCGCTCCCGCAGGGGCAGGGGTCGTTGCGCCCGACCTTTTGAGACTTTGTCTTGACCACCGTACGACCCTTGACATCGCCGCCGCCCACATTCTCCGAGGTCACCTTGGCCACCTGTTCACGCTTTATGTCCTCTTCCCTGCGAATCCTCACGGTCAGGATGAGCTTGCTGGTTTCCTCGCAAATGGCCTCGCTCATGGCATTAAACATGTCATAGCTCTCGTTGCGGAATTCCACAATGGGGTCATGCTGAGCATAGGCGCGCAGGTGGATTCCGTTTCTCAGCTCATCCATGGCGTCAATATGATCCATCCAGTGGGTATCCACCGAGCGAAGCAAAACCACCCGTTCGAGCTCCCGCATAATATTCGAACCGTATTCCTCCTCCTTCTTGTTGTAAAGCTCAAAAGCACGGTCGGTAAGGGTGCTCGCGATTTCTTCGGGGGTTGCTTCGGCAAGCTGTTCGGGAGTAAAGTTAAAATCGTCAGGTCCGGTCAGCCATCCCATAAAATGATCTCTAAGCCCCGCAACATTCCAGTTGTCGTGTACCTTGGGGTCATTGAGATAAATTTCGCACTGGTTGGTCACGGTGTCCCGAATCATCTTGAGAATTGACTCTTTAAGATTTTCGCCGTTGAGCACCTGATCTCTCTGGGAATAGATTTTGTTACGCTGTTGATTCATGACATCGTCAAATTCCAGTGTGCTCTTTCGGGCGGCAAAGTTTCGTGATTCAACCTTTTGCTGGGCATTTTCAATGACATTGGTGAGCATTTTGCTTTCGATGGGCTCGTCGTCGGGGAACATGGACATGTTGCCCAGCTTGTCACCGCCGAAAAGCCTCATGAGATCATCTTCCATAGAGAGGAAGAAACGGCTGCGTCCGGGGTCTCCCTGACGCCCGGCGCGTCCCCGGAGCTGGTTGTCTATACGGCGGGAATCGTGCCGCTCGGTGCCGATTATATAAAGGCCGCCGGCCTCTCTGACCTTTTCGGCTTCGGGAGCAATTTCGGCCTTGTGCTTTTCAAGAAGTTCAGAGAAGGTCTTTCTGAGCGAAAGAACCTCTTGGTCATCGGTTTCAAAATAGCTGGTGGCTCTGTCGATTTGTTCCTCGTCAAACCCCGACTTCCTCATGTCGGATTTGGCCAAATATTCGGCGTTTCCTCCGAGCATTATGTCGGTTCCTCGTCCGGCCATGTTGGTGGCGATGGTTACGGCGCCGAATTTACCGGCCTGAGCGATAATCTGCGCTTCCTTTTCGTGGTATTTGGCATTGAGAACCTCATGCTTTATGCCTCTTCTTGAAAGAAGCTTGCTGAGCATCTCAGATTTTTCGATGGAGATGGTACCCACCAGCACCGGCTGACCCTTTTGGTGAGCGGCGATTATCTCGTTTATAACGGCGTTGTATTTAGCCTGCTCGGTTTTGAAAACCCAGTCGTGTTCGTCAATCCTCGCCAGAGGTTTGTTGGTGGGAATTTCGATTATGTCGAGATTATAGATGCTGTTAAATTCGTCCTGCTCGGTTAGGGCGGTTCCGGTCATACCCGAGAGCTTTGAGTAAAGACGGAAATAGTTCTGGAAGGTGATGGTGGCAAGGGTTTTGGACTCGTGGGCAACCTTGACCCCCTCCTTGGCCTCTATGGCCTGATGAAGACCCTCGTTATAACGGCGTCCGAACATAAGACGGCCGGTAAATTCGTCGACGATTATGACCTCTCCGTCCCTTACCACATAGTCCACATCGAGACGCATGATGCCGTGGGCCTTAATGGCCTGATTTATATGGTGGAGCAGGGTGTTGTTCTCCATATCCGAGAGGTTTTCCACATTAAAGTATTTTTCGGCCTTTTTAACTCCGCTGGGGGTGAGGGTTGCGGTTTTGGCCTTTTCGTCCACGATATAGTCACCGTCATATATTTCGTCAATGTCTTCTTTGGCATCGACCTCTTTTATTTTGGTCATCTTAAGGGTACGGGCGAATTTATCGGCCTTTTCATAAAGGTCGGTGGATTTCTCCCCCTGTCCCGAAATGATAAGAGGGGTTCGAGCCTCGTCGATGAGTATCGAGTCGACCTCGTCCACTATGGCAAAATTGTGGCCGCGCTGAACCTTGTTCTGAAGCTGAACAACCATGTTGTCACGAAGATAGTCAAAGCCCATTTCGTTGTTGGTGCCGTAGGTGATGTCGGCGGCATAGGCGGCCCGGCGTTCCTCGTTATTAAGGCCGTGAACAATCAGGCCGACGCTCAGTCCCAGGTATTTATACACCTTGCCCATCCATTCCGAGTCGCGGCGGGCAAGATAGTCGTTGACCGTCACAATGTGAACTCCCTTTCCCGAAAGGGCATTAAGATAGGCGGGGAGGGTGGCCACGAGGGTTTTTCCTTCACCGGTCTTCATTTCGCTGATTCTTCCCTGATGAAGGACGATTCCGCCGGTGATCTGAACCGGGAAGTGCTTCATTTCCAGTTCCCTGAAAGCCGCCTCACGGCAGACCGCAAAGGCGTCGGGCAAAATATCGTCCAGCGTTTCGCCCTTTGCAAGTCTTTCCTTTAAAACCGCCGTCTGCTCCTTGAGCTGCTCGTCGGGCATGGCAGAATATTTTTCGTCAAGGGCAAGCACCTTTTGGGTTATGGGCGCAACCTTTTTAAGCTCCCGTTTGCTGTAGTTTCCGAAAAGTGATGCTAATATATTCATTTAAAAATCTCCTGTTAACAATGTGCAGATTACACTTTCCCAAGGTAATCCCACATATTATACTACATTTATGCAAACATTGCAAGTTTTTTGCACAACAAAAGAAACAGGCCCCGATTTTCCGAGGCCTGAAAACATCAAAATATTAAAGGAAATAAATTTCCACGTTTCTTCTGCCGAAATCGTAGGCCGAAGAACGGTTCCAGAAGAAGAGGTCGACCTTGACGGTGGAGTTGCTTATAAATCCCCCGGTGTCGGCCGCCTTTGCCACGCCGTAGATATAGCTTCCGTCGGAGGAACGGATATACATGATTGTTCCGTAGGGAATCTGACGGGGGTTGACGGCGATGTATCCCAGCTGTGCCGGCTCGCCGATAGCGGTGGTGTTGCCGTCTTCGGGACAATAGGCGGTGGCCACTGCGGTAATGCACTTGGAATAGTTTAAGGGACGTCCGTTTTCATCAACCTCAATGGTGCTTCCAACGCTCAAGGGGGAAACAAGACGGTCGTTGACCTCGGAGCTGGAAGTAATTCCCGAAGAGCAGTCGGAAACGGCAGCAGAGGAAGAGGATGATTCGCTCTTTGCCGGAGCGGCAGAAACTGAAACGGCCGACTTCTGCTTTACGCCTCGCTGTATTTCTTGGGTTACAGGCTGGGTGACCGTCTGCTCGCTGACAAGCTCTCTGGAAATTTCGGTTCCGTCGCGGTAGGACACCTTATATTCCTTCTGGGATAGGCCGTTTTCTCCCTCGACAGCGACCTTTTCCTCGCCTTCGTAAAGGCTGTCGGTATCGGTATAGACCGTTTCATAAGGGATTTCCTCAAAGACGGCTTCCTGCATTACATAATTATATCCAACATTTACGGTGGTGTCCTCGGTTAAAACAGTGTCTAAAGGCAGGTCGACGGTGTAGCTGACGGTGGGGAGACAGTCCATTCTCTCAAGGGCAATTTCAAGAGACGTGCAAAGGAAGCTATCGCATTTGCTCTCGCCGTCCTTGTTTACCGTGAGGGAGAAGGGCGTGCCCACCGAAAGGTAGAAACCGTTCGCATTTTCATAAAGCTCATAAGACTGACCTTCTGCCACTTCGACATTATAGGTCGAAAGCATTTCCTCGGCCTTAGTGAGTACGGTGGAGAAAACCTGCTTTTGGCCGTCGCTGAATACCGTGAGGGGACGCTCGTTCTTTCCGGCCGTGAAGGCAAATACCGTGCCGGACATGAGGAAGGTAAATATCAGCAGAAAAATAACAGGGGTTCTGACAAAGCGCAGGAGACCTTTTGCATTGTCGTTAATTGTAAACATAAAAATGTTCCTTTCAGATTTGCACCAAAAGACGTTTGGGGTGCAGATTTGTTCCGGCCGCGGGGCACAATTCCCACGGCTTTAACCGAACATCCATATTATATGGAGGAGGTTTACCTCCGTCAACAAGAGGTTTTCAAGTTTTTTTTGGTTATAAACACAACCAATAATTCTTAAATGCAAAAATAAAACGGTTACAAAAGTGTTACAAATACGAAAAATGGTAAATTTTGTATTGCTTTTGTACCCTCTTTTGTGCAATTTTCCCCCTTGATGTGAAATATAATCACATAGCAAGAAATTCCGTTAATTCTTCTAAATTCTTTGAAATGCTTTGAAATAATCCAAAAATCAAAAAACCAAATTCAAGAAATCTTCTTGTAAAAATTACAAAAAAAGACAATGAGAGACCAAAAATCCCCAAGAATGAAGGAAAAGTTTCATTTTTGTAACTTTATAGTTCTAAATAAGAATTAAAATAAGGGTAAAAAAACAAGAAAAATTTAAAAAATGGTGCTCAAAAACCGAATTTGGCGATATTTTTCGGTGTAAATTAAGATTAAAGTGGGAAAAAGGCACCCCAATAAGGGTAAAAATTTCGCCAAAAGTGCAAGAATACTTTTACAAATTCCGTCGAGCTGATGCCAAAGAAAAAGGGAACAAAAAAGGCCTTCCCAAAAAGGAAGGCTCAAAGGGTATCTGTGTGGTTTTGTCCGGGGATGAGTATAGGTATTTGAAGGTAGGCTAAAATGCGCGGCCGAAAATCAAACGGCCAAAAACGATGTGGCAAGGGCGAAGTAGATAATAAGGGTCAGGGCGTCAACAATGGTGGTTATCATGGGTCCGGCCATAAGCGCCGGATCGAGATGAATGAGCTTGGCAAGCATTGGCAGCGAACAGCCGATGCATTTTGCCACCACCACAGAACAGAGCATTGCGGCACAAACCACAATATACATCCGGAAATTTTCCGAAACATTGCCGCTTAAAAGGGCCATTCGTCCGAAGTTAACCACTGCAAGAGCCACGCCGCAAATCAGAGCCACACGAACCTCTTTAAAAATCACCTTGAGATAATCCGACAGGTGTATTTCTCCAAGGGCAAGACCGCGGATTATAAGGGTGGAGGTTTGGTTTCCGGCGTTTCCGCCGGTGTCCATGAGCATGGGTATACAGGCGGTCAGCCCAACCACAGCGGCCAACATATTTTCGTAATTTTCAATTATCTTTCCGGTAAAGGTGGCCGACACCATGAGTATCATAAGCCAGAGGATACGACGTTTTGCAAGGGTGAAAACGCCGGTCTTAAGGTATTCCTCATCCGAGGGGGAAAGAAGGGCCATCTTTTCAAAGTCCTCGGTGGCCTCGTCCTCGATTATGTCGACGATGTCGTCGATGGTGACAATGCCTACAAGACGGTTTTCGTTGTCAACCACCGGAACAGAAAGCAGGTCGTATTTTCTGGCTATTTCGGCCACGACCTCCTGGTCGTCCAGGGTGCCCACCGAGATAATGTGCTCGGTGTCGGTGACTATGTCGCTTATTTTGGTTTCCTCGTCGGCGAGAAGCAGCCGTCTGAGAGGAATAACCCCCACAAGATGTCGGAAATCGTCAATTACATAGCAGGTGTAGATGGTCTCCTTGTCAAGACCGGTTTCACGGATGATTTTAAGAGCCTGACGGACATTTATCCGGCTGTGAAATTCCACCATCTCAATTGTCATGACGCTTCCGGCTGAATTCTCGGGATATTTAAGAAAACGGTTAATGATGTTGCGGCGCTCGGGGCTGGCATTTTGAAGTACGCGCTTTACAACGCTTGCCGGAACCTCCTCGAGAAAGTCGACGGCGTCGTCCACATACAGCTCCTCAACCAGAAATCCCAGCTCAACATCGTTTATGGAGGATACGATGGAGGTTTGGGTCTCGGTTTCTAAGTAAGAGAAAACGTCGGCGGCAAGGTCTTTGGGAAGGATTCGGAACACCAGAATAAGCTTATCCTCAGGAAGGTCGGTCATAAACTCGGCCACGTCGGCGCTATTCATTTCCACGAGGGTGGAACGGAGCTCCCTAAGCTTGTTGTCGTTTAAAAGTTGGTTTAACTGGTCAAAAAAAACAGCTTCCATGTTTGATACCTCATTTCTTGGGCAGAACAAAGCAAAGCATCAAAACAAAAGCTGTCGATCTTTATATAAAGGAAAATCACCGAAAAAGCGGGTAAAAATCCTTAAACGACGAGCGCTTGTTTTGCTGCTGTGAATATGTTTCTGCCGTAATACTTCGCGGGACGGTTGTTTCAGGGCTATCCAAAACAAGGCTCACCTCTTTTTAAATTATTTTCCCTAAGGGGCTACTTTATAATACTCTAAAAGAATCTTAAAGTCAACAAAAAAATAAAGAATTGACACAAACTTGAATTGTATATTATAATGTATAAAGACAGAGATTGGAGTGATATGAAGTGGTAAAGAAATTTTTGTCTGTTTTTATCTGCGCGGCCATGATGCTGACCCCCACCTTAACCCCCTGCGCTCAAACTCAGGGAGAGCTTTTGTGGGCCGAGGCGTCCGAGGAGGTTTTTTACAGTCAGCCCTTTGACGACGGATATACCGACATTTTGGGTATTAGTCAGACTGACTTTGAGCGGCTTGAGCAACGCCTTTTTACAGGGGCTGAGAATTTTGACTCACAAATAGACATAACCGATTTTGCAATAACCTACACCGGCGAAAAATTTTCCGCCATAGCTAATTTTCTGTATAAGGCTCACGGTCATCCCGAAGCTTTCCAGATAGAAAAGGTGTCATGCACTTATTATCCCGGGGGCGAAATTGCCAATGTTTGTCTCACCTATAATCGCACGCCTGCCCAGTATGCCGCCGACCTTGCAATCTGCGAAACCGAGGCCGAAAAAATTATTTTCGACCTTGTCGAAAGTGATTTTACCGACCTTGAAAAGGCTCTTTTGGTTCATGACCGCATTGACAAGTCGGTGGATTATGTAAACAACGGTTCGGATGACGACCACAATATTGTAGGAGTGTTGATAAATAAAAAGGCGGTGTGCGAGGGATATGCCCAAACCTACTGCTACCTGCTTAAAAAGCTGGGTATAGAAAGCCGGATGGCCTCCTCAAACGAGCTTGTACACGCCTGGAATATCATTATTCTAAACGGAAAAAAATATCATATTGACGCTACATGGGACGACCCGCTTCCCGACATAGACGGCCGGGTAAAACACACCAACTTCCTTTGTTCAACCCAAAAATTCAAGAACTCGGAGGGCGGAGCCTATCACAACGCAAGCGACTATAATACCGAGCCCACCGACACGACCTATGACGATTATTTCTGGAATGACTGCGACTCGGGATTCGAGGTGTGCGGAGGAAAGATATATTATATAGACAAAAAACTTTCGGCAGACAGCAAAGGTACAGCGGCGGTTCTTTGCAGTTGGAGCGAGCAGGACGGCCCGGTCGAACTGGTAAATGTGGGCGACCGGTGGACCTGCAGCACCGCAGGGGCATATTATCCCGGAAATTATAGCCGCCTTGCCACCGACGGAAGATACCTTTATTACAATCTTTCCACCAAGATAATGAGATATGACCCCGTTACGGGGGAGAGCTCGGTCAGTTGTATCCCCGATCTTTCGGGGCTTCAGTCGGGAAACGAGGTTGGCGCAATCTACGGATTTAAAATTGTGGGAAACGAATTTTATCTCAACCCTGCCGTCAGTCCGAATTTCTCAACGACCACCAAGGCGGAGAATCTCATGACCTATAATTTCGGAGCCGAGAAAACGGCATATTCCATGACCGTTGAAACCCTTCCCCAAAAGACCGAGTATTTTATCGGGGACACCCTCGATCCCACCGGATTGACCCTTTCGGTTAAGTATACCGACGGGACGACCGGCCGGCTTTCCTCCGGAGATTATGAGCTGTCTTACGATTTTTCGTCCGAAGGAGAGAAGCAGGTTTCGGTCGAATACCGGTCATTAACCAAAACCTTTGATGTTTCGGTAAAATGCCCGTCGGTAAAATTTACGGTTCCCTCGGTTTCGGTTGCCGTAGGAAAGACGGTCGAGCTTTCGGCAGACACCCAGCCGGCGGGGGCAACCGTAACCTTTAGCTGTGACAGCTCGGAGGCGGCCGAAATTTCCGGCAATGAGCTGACCGGTAAAAATGGTGGTGACGCAGTCCTTTATGCAAAAATAACCGTTAACGGAATTGAATATTTCGATAGCATTCCCCTTAGTGTGTTACTGTTGGGAGATGTAAATCTGGACGGAGAGGTTGACATAAATGACGTCCTGATTATTATGCAGACCTCGGTAAAAAAAATTATCCTTACCCAACAGCAAGAAACCTACGCCGACATGAACGGCGACCGAAAAACAAACGTAGTGGACGCGCTTATTGTTCTAAAAAGTGTCGTGGGAAAGATTTAAACCGGATGCAAAAAAGCTCCTTTGGAAAATCCAAAGGAGCTTTAATTTTATGTTTTACCGTGCGGCCAGCAAAAGATCGGTAAACTGTTCGGCGGCACGAGCCGAGCGACCGCCCTTTCGAAGGGCATATTCCTCGGCCTTGGCAAAAAGGGAGGCCTCGTCCAAGTCAATACCCTTTTTACGGGCGAGATTTTTGACTATCTCAAGATAGAGCTTTTTATCGGGCTTTCCAAAGAGAACGGTCAGCCCGAACCGCTCGGACAGGGACAAGAGCTCGGCCTTTGTATCGTTGGCGTGTATGTCGTCTCCCTCCCGGTCGGAAAAACTTTCCTTTACCAGATGGCGGCGGTTGCTGGTGGCGTAAATTACGGCGTTTTCGGATTTGGCCGAAGCCGATCCCTCAAGAATTGCCTTCAGGGTGCCCAGAGAATCGTCATTTTTGTTAAAGGAAAGGTCATCGATAAAAATGATGAATTTCAAGGGGTTTTCCCTTATTTTTCCGCACACCCTGGGAAGCTCGGGAAGCTGAGCCTTTGAAAGCTCGATAAGCCGCAGACCCTCGGAGGCGAGCTGGTTGGTCACCGCCTTGACGGTGGAGGATTTTCCTGTTCCTGCGTCGCCGAAAAGCAGAACATTTGCCGCCGGCTTTCCCTCAAGCAGGGCCTTGGTGTTGTCCAGCACCTTTTTCCGTTCGGCTTCATATCCGAAAAGGCTGTCAAGCCTTATTTCGTCCGGCGATTCAAAGGGAAGTATCTCTCCCTTTTCCACACGGAACATGGTATGGCGGGCAAAAATACCGTACCCCTTTTTGTCGGCATTTTTCACGCGTTTTGCATAAATGTCGGAAAAATCGTAGGGGGTGGAGAGAAAATCCGGAAGCTCTCCCTCCTTTAACACGGCTTTTTTAAGGGCCGAGCGGTCGATGGCCGAAATGCTTGAAAAAAGCTCAAGCTCTGCAAGAGCACAGTCGGAAATCACCTTTAAAACCGGCTTTTTTGCGGCGGCAAGGGTTATGTAGATATTTTCGTCCTCGCAAATGCAGGTTTTTAAATATTCCCCCAAATCGCATCCGTGAGCATAAAGAGCGGCGGTAAATTCGGCATAAAGCGAGACCTTTCGGTCGGCGGGGCTGTTTTGACAAATGCTTTCCAGAAGTCTTAAAAAGCAGGAAAGCACCTCACTTTGCGTCACCCCTTTAAATACCGTCACGGCGCACAGGCGCAGTCTTAATTTTTCAAAGGTCTCAGTCAAAAAAATCACTGTCTTTCGTTTATAATCGCACCCCTGTCGGCAGAGGAAACCGAGTTGGCATATCTTCTGATATATCCGGTAAGGTTCTCTTTTTTGAAAATCTTATCGGTTCTCTTGCGCTTTTCAAGCTCCTCATCGGATACTTCAAGGGTGATGGTGTTGCCGGGAATATCTATGCTTATGGTGTCGCCTTCGTGAACATAGGCAATGACGCCGCCTTTGGCCGCCTCGGGAGAAACATGTCCGATGCTGGCGCCGCGGGTTGCTCCGGAAAATCTTCCGTCGGTTATAAGGGCAACCGTCTTGTCCAGCCCCATTCCGGCGATGGCGGAGGTGGGGGAGAGCATCTCTCTCATGCCCGGGCCGCCGGCAGGACCTTCATAGCGGATAACAACCACGTCTCCGGGATTTATTCCTCCGTCGTAAATGACCTTGATGGCTTCCTCCTCGCTGTTAAAGACACGGGCCTTTCCGCTGTGGCACAGCATTTCGGGGGCAACGGCCGAGCGCTTGACCACGCATCCGTCTTTGGCAAGATTTCCTTTGAGAACGGCGATACCGCCGGTTTTGGAGAAGGGGTCGGAAAGGGGACGGATAACCGAGCCGTCGGTGGGCAAAACCTTTTCAAGGTTCTCCTTGACGGTTCTTCCGGTGACGGTCATACAGTCGGTATTTATGAGGCCGCCATTTTCAAGCTCCTTTAGGACGGCAGGGATTCCACCTGCCTCGTCAAGATCTTCCATATAGGTCTTTCCGGCGGGAGCAAGATGGCATATGTTCGGGGTTTTTTCGCTTACCTCGTTTGCCATGTCAAGGTCAAGTGTTATGCCGCATTCGTTGGCAATAGCGGGCAGGTGGAGCATGGTGTTGGTGGAACAGCCCACCGCCATGTCGGCGGCAAGGGCGTTGTAAAAGGCTTTTTCGGTCATGATGTCAAGGGGTCTAATGTCCTTTTTGACCAGGTTGACTGCCGCCATACCTGCATGCTTTGCAAGCTCAAGTCT
>CABMOR010000003.1 GCA_902388225.1 uncultured Oscillospiraceae bacterium
CTTCGGCGGTCAGGAAGCCACTTTAAGCCGTGTGATCTATACTTTGGTGGCTCTGGCCGGAATTTGGTGTATCTCTCTGCTCTTCCGAGAAAGAGATGTCGAGACCGATAGAAATTATAGCTGACAATGCGCCCCGACGGCGATTTTTTCGCCGTTACATATTTTTTTAAAGAAAAAAGCTGTAAGGGTTTCTTACAGCTTTTTTGTCATTATAATTCCGTCATCATCGGGGTGGCGGTAAAAATTTTTTCGCTTTCCCGCCGTCTCAAAACCGCATTTTTCATAAAGAGCCAAGGCGGGGAGATTTTTTGAACGGACCTCCAGGGTCATTTCAAAACAATTCGACTCTACAGCCCGCCTTTCCAGCTCATTTATCAGAGCCCTTGCCGCCCCTTTTCGGCGGAATTGCGGTTTTACGGCGATGTTGTTTATATATGCCGTCCCGCACACCGTATCGGCCGAAATGTATCCCGCAAACTCAACCGCCGAAAAGGCGGCGAGAAAAATGCTGTGTCCGTTATTTAGGGTGTCGAGAAAATTTTGTTCGGTCCACGGGGCAGAAAAGCAAAGCTTTTCAAGCTGTTGTGCCTGAGAGATATATTTTTCGGTAAAATCAGTTACTGTCATCAAGCAATTCCTCGATTTTTTCCTTGATTCGGTCGCGGCAAAGACGGTATTCCTCCAAATCTCCTCCAAACGGGTCGGGGACATCAAGGGCGGGAAGGATTTTCTCTCGGTTTTTGAAGGCGTCTTGCATAATAATCTGGTGGGTCTTGGTCAGCGGCACTACCTCGTCGGCCTCGTAAAACATCTGATTGGTAAGCTGGGTGCTCCGATGCCCTGAAATGTCCACACCGATTTCCTCACAGGCTTTAACCGAATTAACCGAAGCAGGACTGCCCTCGGCGGCTGAAATTCCTGCGCTTTTGGCAAAAACATCAAGATTTCTTTCCCCCGCAAGCTTGTTTAAAATTCCTTCGGCCATGGGACTGCGGCAGGTGTTGCCGGTGCACACAAAAAGAATTTTTTTCATCAGTCGCCCACGCTCTCGGTCGCCTCTGACACGGCGGGGGACGGCTCGATAACCGTCTTTGAGGCAAGATTTATGTCGGGGAAGGCAATAAATGATCTTCCGGCGTTGACCGAAAGCTCGGAGCCGTCGGTGTTTTTAAGGGTGAGGCGGTCGGAGGCGTCGCCCTTTGACCATTTGATTTCTTTGATGGCTCCGTTTGAAATATAATATCCCTCTCCGCCGTCAAGATCGGTGCGAACATGGTAACCGTCGGAAAATTCATTGGTGGGTGCATAGAGCAAAAAGATGTTGTCGAATTCTATTTTTTCATCGGTAAAATAGTCCGACTGGGGATTTCCGAAGGGGCAGCGGCGGTATTTTTGGGTCTCGCTGTCATATTTAAATGCGGAATAATTGTCTCCCGACATATAGTATTTTACCGAAATGCACTCGTCTCCCTGAGCCGTTCTGTTATCGGGATCGTTAAAATTAAAAACGGTTTTTCCTTCAAGGCGGGAGTCTATGTCGCTGCCGTATTTTTCATAAACCGCCTTCTCAACCGTCTCTCCCGCTATGTAAAGGGTGTGCTCATAGGCCAGTCCGTTTTTAATGCGGGTGGAAAGACTGTCGCTTTGGGCGCCCAAATCGAAAAAGTCAAAATTGCTAAGCTCGTTGGCGTAGGGGCGGGTGTATCTGTCGTCCATTCCGCAGTGAACATAAATGGCGTCAAGTGATTTTGCAAGCTGAACATAAGAATATCTTGCCGAGCGAACCGTTCCCAAACGGTCACATTCCGAAAGGTCGGAAAAGACCGCCATAAGACGGGAAATTCCGCCCTCCACAAGACATTCGAAAACGATGTCGGCCTTGTTAAGCCCGGTTTGAACCGGCTGGGCGGTGGAGATGTTATTAACCATGACCGCCACAGGGCGTTTTCCCACGGCCTCGTCCGAAAGCTGTCCGTAAATTCCCGTAAGAAGATTAAGATTACCCTTGTCCTCCTCAACAACAGAAACGGTCGACTGCCCGTCATCCTCTTGGTCGGCGGGGTCGGTCCTTACCACACAGCCCGAAAAAAGCAGAGCAAGAATTATTGCCGAAGAAATTAGCGCATAGAACTTTTTCATATAGCTCGATCCTTTATATAGTATATTTTTTATATAATAACCTATATCTTCGGCTTTTACAAGGGTTTTTGAAAAATTTACACCGGAAAACCGCCCCCCCGAAAAGTCACCGTCGTACCTTTTATTTCTTTAAACTCCCAGCTGTTTTGCTCTTTAGTCAGTTAAAGAAAAGCTCGGCCGAAAAATTCGGGGGAAGGGAAAAAGAAACCGGAAGCCCGTTTTTAAACCCTATTTTATAGCTTCCGTGGCTTATACTGCCGGTAAAAAAATCGGTGTCACCGCTTCGGCTTTGGAAGGTCATACGGCCGGCAAGCGAGCTGTCGTCAAGTATTTGAGATACAAGGGCAAAAACCGAACTGCTCTCTCTGAAATCCAGTTTGTTCTGTATTCCGTCAAGGCAAAGCTCGGTCGAGCCGTCGGAGTATTTAACCGTCATGCCCTCAAGAGCGTGGGGACAAATTACCGTAAAGATATATTTTGAGGTTTGCTCCTTTATTACCTCAAACTCATACCATTCCCCGAAATATTCCGCCTTCCCCCGGCCGGAAAAGGTTTCGGGGGTTTTTTCGGAGGCAGGGTTCGAGCTGCAGCCGTAAAAAAACAGCAGTGAAAAAAATATCACCGCTGTTTTGCATGTTTTTGAAAGTTTCATTTATTTCCCGCCCTTCTCATATTCGAGAAACAGCGAGGGAAGCTCAAGCAAAATATCCGAAGGCAGCATCCCGCGCTGGGACTTCTTTTGAGCCGCACGGTCACCGGCCGCTCCGTGAATATAAACCGCCGCCTTTGCCGCCTTTGCCGCCGGCATCCCCTGTGCGAGGAAGGAAACCGTCATCCCTGCCAGCACATCCCCGCTTCCGCCGGTAGCCATGCCGGGATTTCCGGTGGGATTGACTTCAACACTGCCGTCCTTTTGCGCCACTACCGTGCCGTGTCCCTTGAGCACCACCGTCACGCCGTATTTTCTCGCAAATTCTCCGGCCACACCTTTTCGGTCGCTCTGTACCGTGGGAATGTCGGTCTTTAAAAGCCGCGCCATTTCGGCCGGGTGGGGAGTGAGCACTATCTCGCCCGAATGTTTCTCTAACCAATTTATATGCCGGGAAAGCATATTTATGCCGTCGGCATCTATGACCAGCGGGCATTCGCACTCGTCTATACAAAGCTTGACCGCAAGCTCGGTAAGCTGGCTTTTTCCGCATCCGCATCCAATCAGCACCGCCGAAGCGGTTTTTATCTCCTTTGAAAGAGTCGCAAGATATTTTTCCCCTTCCCACACCGAAAAGGTGGCCTCGGGGATAGCCGAAGATACTATGGGATAAATTTCCAAAGGCAAAACACATTTGCAGAGACCCGCTCCGCAAAGAAGAGCGGCCTTTGCCGAAAGCACGGCCGCCCCGGCCATACCCATTGAGCCGACGGCGCAGACGCATTTTCCAAAACTTCCCTTGTGCCCCTCGGGGTCCCGGGGGCCGAAAAATTCTGCAAAATCCCCAACCTTTATCATGCTCTAACCTCTTTTATAGTCAAGTTTTACCTGATAGGTAAGAAAATTTACAACCATTTCGAGAATTCGCTCGTCAGGCTGGAAAACCACAAGAACCCTTCCCATTTTGGGGTGACGAAGGGTTGCGCAGTAAAGCTCTCCCTGCTCGTCTGCAACCGCAAAAATCTTTTGGTCAAAGGTCTTGCCCGAAAGCTTTTTCTCATCATATCTTGAAAAGGTTTCAAAGCTGTCAACCGTTGTGGAAATCAGATGCTTTCGGCTGCTTTTGTTTATTATTTTATCTATATCGAATGCACCGTTTGTAACCGAATATTCATATTCAATATTGAAAAATGTTCCAAGCTTTATGGCACCGTAAAAAACCAAAACAGCAAGCATGATACCGAAAAGAAAGAAGTTGGGCATGTATTTTATAATCAAAAAAAATATAAGCGCACCGATTGCCAGCCCTCCAAGATAAATAATGGCTAACGCCGCAAGGTCGGTAAGGGTTTTTTTCTTTTTAATTATCTGTTCAAAAAAAATATCCATAAAAACCTCCGTGTGAGTTGCATGAAACAATGCAACTTTTATTGTGTTTCAAGCCCATTTATGTAGCCGTGTTTTTCGGCTGACTGTTGTCCGTAAAAAAGAAAGGAGTTTAAAATGAGAACACTTAGTATTATAATCGATGAATGGGGGAGAGTCAAGACCGGAGGTTTTGCCGGTCATACCGATGAGCACAACGCAGTAAATATTTCGGCCGAATTTGAAGCTGTGCCTGAAGACTGCGAATATTTTCGTATGTTTTTTTCAAGCGACGGCCGGGAAACGGTCAAAACCAATCCCCTTTATGCCAGAAACGGAAAAATTTATTATTCCCTCCCCCAGAGCGTAACCTCCCTGGGAAGCCGAGTCGCCTGGCAGCTTGCAGGATATAAAAATGTCCTTTCAAGCACCACTGTAATTTGGAAAACCGATGTGGTGACATTGGATTTGGGCAATTCCCTGTCTGACACCACCCTTGTGACGCAAAGCGAAATCGGAAGCACGGTTGAAAAGGAGCTTAAGGATTTTGAGGACTTTTTGGCCGACTTTGATATTTCGGCCAACCTTGTGGAAGGAGAGGAAATTTCCTTTTCATGTCAGAAAAACGGGAATAAATATGAACTCACCCTTGTTTCCCCTAATTCTTCCCTTGCAAAAAGAGAACAGAAAAACCAGAGCGACTTTACCCTAAACAATTTATTCGGAAACCACTATAAGCCAACCGATAAAACCGGGGAATATATCAAAATCGAGCGGGTGGGAAATATGGTCACGGTCAGCGGAACGGTGGTTTATGACCCCTCTCTTGACCGGGGGCACACCGAAACCGGCAACACTGCCGCAATCATTTATCTGCCCTATAAACCGGCTCAGCTTTGTTATGTTTCCGGTGTGTGCGGAGCCTCCCCGCGGTACATGTATCTAAGCCCCACTACCTCCTCACTTATTATGACATCCACAAGTCAAAAAAGCGGCGAGACGGTCAGGTTGTGTTTTACCTATATCTGCGAGGATGAATAAAAATGGAAAACGCAGCTGTAACCGAGAGTCTCTGCAAGGAGCGGCGAAGTAAATTCGACGAGCGGTGCGCCAGGGATATAAAAGACATTGAATCCCAGGCCTTAAGACTTAAAACCCTCGAAGAAATGTCCATTACAATGGGTCAGATACTTAAAAACATGGACCAAAAAACCGAACAGCACGAGCGGCGTATATCCGCCCTTGAGGGGCGTCCTCTTTCGATTTTAAACAAGTGGGAAACCGCTGTTATAGGAAGCCTTGTAGGACTTGTTCTGAGTTTTATTTTTTCTCTGCTGTTGTGAAAAACGGACCTCTTCCAAAAAAAGAAGAGGTCCGTTTTTTTAAAACTTATTCAATTTCTCCCTTGGCCTTGGCCTCGGCAATAACCTTATCCACAACTGCGGGGGGAGCGGGATCATACCGTAAAAATTCAAGGGTGAAGGAACCTCTCCCTTGGGTGGTGGAGCGCAGAACGGTTGAAAAGCTGCCCATTTCGGCCATGGGAACCTCGGCCTCTATAATGTGCATTCCGTCGGCACTTTGATCCATACCCACCGGACGGCCGCGGCGCTTGGTTATATCCCCATTGACATCTCCCATGTTGTCGGCAGGTACCGTCACCTTCAAAAGGCCGATAGGCTCAAGAAGGGTGGGGTTTGCTATGTCAAAGGCGTTCTTGAAGGCGATGGATGCCGCCGTCTTAAATGCCATTTCCGAAGAATCCACCGGATGATATGAGCCGTCATAAAGGGTGGCCTTGACTCCCACAACCGGATAACCTGCAAGGGGGCCCTTGTTCATGCTGTCTCTAAGGCCCTTTTCAACGGCAGGGAAGAAATTCTTGGGCACCGAACCGCCGAAAACCTCCTCTTCAAATACCAGTTCGTCAGACTCACATGGTTCAAATCGAATCCAAACGTCACCGAACTGTCCGTGTCCGCCCGACTGCTTTTTATGGCGTCCCTGAACCTCAACCTTTTTGCGTATGGTCTCTCTATATGCCACTCTGGGCACCGAAAGCTCCACATCCACACCGAATTTATTCTTCAGCTTGGAGCAAACAACATCAAGATGCTGCTCGCCCAGACCCGAAACAATCTGTTCATGGGTTTCGTGGTTGGTATACTGAGCCACTGTGGGATCCTCTTCCATAATGCGGTTGAGACCCGAAACAATTTTGTCTTCGTCTCCCCTCTTCTTGGGCTTTATGCACATGGAAAGGGAGGGAAGGGGAAAATCCACCCCGCGGGCGGTTATAACATTCCCGGGAGAGCAGAGCGTATCCCCGGTCTTTACTCCCGAAAGCTTTGACACCGAGCCTATGTCTCCGGCCGAAACAAAGGGAGTTTCGTCACCCTTTGCGCCCTTTATATAGAAAAGCTTGCCGATTCTTTCGGTTTCGCCGGTACGGGCGTTGACAAGCTGGCTGTCGGGGGTTACCTTGCCTGAGATAACCTTGAAATACGACCGCTTGCCCACCTGGGGATCGGCCACAGTCTTAAAGACAACGGCAACTGTTGCAGCGTTTTGATCGGGCTTGAGTTCGACCGTTTCTCCACCCTTTTGTCCGGGCTCGTTGCTCTTTTCCTGAGCCGAGGGGGCATAATTTACCAGTCCGTCAAGCAGAAGATCAACACCCTCAAGAGTCAGCCCGGCGCCGCAGTAAACAGGGGCGAGCTCTCCGGCTTTAATGGCGGCGGGTACGCCCTTTAAAAGCTCTTCCTGAGTAAACTTTTCTCCGTTAAAATATTTTTCCATAAGCTGTTCGTCGGTGGCAGCCACAGCTTCGTTTATCTGGTTGATATATTTTTCAAAGGGCGCAAGATCTCCCGGAACCTTTACCGGCTTGCCGTTTTCATATGTAACTCGGTTTCCGGTCAGCAAATTCACATATGCCGTGACCTTGTGATTTTCCACAAGAGGCACAACAATGGGACATACGGTATTTCCGAAGCGATCGACCAGCGACTGGAGAGCGTTGTCAAAATTCGCCTTGTCGGAATTCATTTTTGAAACAAAGAAGAATTTGGCCGCTCCCTGACTTTTGGCGGCGGCATAAGCCTTTTCGTCTCCAACGGCAACGCCGGATTTTCCCGAAATGACAATAACGCAGGTGCCGGCGGCACGAACGCCTTCGCACATGCCTCCCGCAAAGTCAAACATGCCGGGAGTGTCGATTATGTTAAGCTTGCAGTCCTTCCACTCAACGGGGGCCACTGCTGTGGAAATTGACGCTCCGCGCTTCTTTTCCTCGGGGTCAAAATCCATAACGGTATTTCCGTCGGCCACTTTGCCCAGACGGTCGGTTGCGCCGCTTATGTAAAGCATTGCTTCGCAAAGAGAGGTTTTTCCCTTTCCGCCATGTCCGGCAATGGCAATATTTTTAATCCTGTCTGCAGAATACTGTTTCAATTTTAACACCCTTTCGATATTGCTATAAAAAACAAAAAAAATTATAAATCTGCATAATTATTATGCAGTATGCTAATTATATCATGTTTCGAATACATATGCAAGTGTTTTTTTCAACATTACGGCTCTTAGAGAAAAAAAGGCCGGAAAAGGCACCCTCTCATATACCCTTCTGTCAGACAGGGACCTACAGAAATTGCTGTTGACACTAATAATTCTCTGTGATATAATGCGTTTGTAGACATTTAATTGCATTTTTTTGCTTTTGGAGGTAGCCAAATGAAACTGAAAAAATGTTTTTCAATTATCCTTTCGGCAGCAATGATTGCCACCCTGATTTTTCCCGTCCCCGCCTCTGCATCGAGCGATGCAATAGCGGTCAGCGATTGCGATAGCATAACCGGCTGGTCAAATTATCCCGGAGACGGCATGGGGGTCGACACCTCTGAAAAATCCCAGGGAGAGGGTTCGATAAAGCTCTGGCAGACCGGAGGTTTTTGCGCTCTTTATAAACTGAGTGAGACGGCGGATATTTCGGAAATGAAATATTTTACCTTTGATTTTAAGCCTCAAGCCGCCGACTGGTTTGAAAAGGCCGGCTATTCATATCTTGTTCTTTCCTCTCGTCAGGATAACGGAGGATATGACGAGCCTGACAGCGCCTCCTGGAATGACAGCGCACTTCTTGTTTCGCTGTCCGACGTAAAATTAAAGGACGGCTGGAACACCGTCAACATTCCCCTTGATTTTTCCAAGGCAACCACCGGATTTGACGCAACAAAAATCACAAAGGTGGGAATTTTCGGGCTTCGGTATTACGAGCGCGACGGGGAAAACGTCAATTACATAGACAATGTAAGGTTCGGCAAGGTGGAAAATGCCGAGGCTGGTTTTTCCGACCCCTTTGTGAATTCCACCAAAGAACTTATTGAAAAGGCTCAGGGTATTTATTATGCCGGAAACTCCGGATACACCCAAGGTTCTTTTGACAAATTTGCCGCCGCCTACCTGCAGGTAAAGGACATCGATCCCGAAACCGCAACAACCGAACAGATTATTTTTGCAAGAAAAACCCTTCAATCAGGTCTTAACACCCTCACCTCCAAAACAAATCCTTCCCCTTTGGAGGAAGACTATAAGCGTGTTGTGGTTTTGGGAATTGACGGACTGGGCGCCTTTGATGCCGATACCGACACCCCTAACCTCGACCGTATCCGCCGGGGCGAAGATGTGCTCTATACCGGCACGGCCACTTCGGTTATCCCTTCCATAAGCGCTCAGAACTGGTCGTCCATGCTGCTTGGTGTAAGCCCCCAAAGGCACGGCAACACCAACGAAAGCATTGAAGCAAACGAGACCCCCGACTATCAGTCCTATCCTTCAATTTTCAAATATATCAGAAATAAATACCCCCAGGCAACCATGGGATCGATAGTTAACTGGTCTCCTATTAACTACGGTGTTATCGAGCACAACATAGGCGTCGACCTTAAAACCAGTTCAAGCGATGATGAAATTACAAACATGGCCATAAAATACTGGACCGAAAACGATCCGGTACTTACCTTCCTTCAGCTTGACAGCGTGGATCACGAGGGCCATGCCAGCGGATATCAGAGTGACAAGTATTATGAAGCTCTTAAAAATGTCGACAAAAATGTGGGAGCGATGTATGACGCCCTCGCAAACCTCGGTTATCTTGAGGATACCCTGTTTATTATACTGACCGACCACGGCGGGGTGGGGACCAACCATGGCGGCAACACCCAAAAGGAAATGAACTGCACCTATATTGCAAAGGGAAAGAGCATTGTCCCCGGCGAATATAAAAATCCGGCGACTAACGATGTGCTGACCACAGCAAGCTTGTCGTCGGTGGTGGCGGCGGCACTCGGAATCGAGCAGAGCGGAGATTATGATTATACCGTTCCCGACAACTATTTCAAAAATTACACCTATTCCGCCCCTCAAAATAACGAATGGCAGGTTGACACCCCCGGTAAGTATTATCGCCATCACACCACAACCGACAATTCCGACGGACAAATTAAGCTTTCGGACTATATGGACACCAGCGAGCTTAATCTCAAGGCATATTTCAAGTTTGACGGCAATCTTGACAATGCTCAGCCTTCGATAATTTCGGCCACCGCCAACGACACCGTCACCTTTGACGACAACGGTTATTTTAACGGTGCAGCCGATCTTACAAACGGCTATTTGACCGTCGACGGGCTTAAAAATCTCGGCTCCGACAGCTTTTCGATTTCTTTTTGGCTCAAGGATTTAAATGTTCCTTCCGGAGATCCGGCGCTCATATGCAACAAGGACTGGGAAAGCGGACTTAACCCCGGCATTACCATTGCAAGCGAAAACGGAAGATTCCGCTTTAATCTTTCCGACGGTTCCACCCGCTCGGACACCCCTTATGTTTCGGCCAACGGCTATGAAACCAACGGTAGCGGCGGATTTGTCAACATTATCGCCGTGGTCGACCGCCAAACCGGCATAGCTTCCCTTTATGCCGACTTTAGGCTGATCGCAACAGCCGAACTTACTATGGGCTCTCTTGACCCTGCCGCCGGGGCCACCATGGTTATCGGACGGGACGGAATGAAGGCGGGTTTTAAACCGGAATTCAAGATTGACGAATTCATGTTCTTCGGTTCGGCTCTGAATACCGAAGATATTCATAATCTTCAGGCATACTATGACACCGGAATTACCGATCCCGACAACGAAACCGCCGTCAGGGCGCTGGAAAAGGTTAACGAGACCTACGGTCTGATAAAGGCCATCGGAGAGGTCACTGCCGATAACTGGAGAGAAAAGACCGAGGCCATTAAGTCCGCAACCGACGCTCTTTCCGAGCTTAAGGCAAATTTCGGTGACCGTCATATCGATAATCTTCCCCTTTATGAAAAGGCGGTTGAAGACTATGAAAAATATAAGGTGGATATTTTGCCCGGCGATGTAAATCTGGACGGTCAATTGGAGATCAACGATGCACTTATGACCCTCCAGCATTCGGTCAAAAAGATAACCCTCACCGGAGACGCTCTTACGGCCGCAAAGGTATCTGCGGGAGATGACCCTGTTTCGATAGTCGACGCCCTGCTCATACTGCAAAAAGCGGTGGGAAAAATCAGCATCTTCCCCATTGAAAATCGGTAACCCCGTCAAAAAACAGACAAAACAACCCCCCTATGGCAACCGCCATAGGGGGGTTCTGTATAGAATCAAAAACCGAACTGGGATTTATATGTCAAAGGACTGAATTTTATTCACAGCCTTTTGGAGAATGAGCAGGGCGTCGCTTACACTGACTCCTGCAGTTTTGTCCACGTCGGCCCGTCTTTCGGCATCGGCTTCCAAGGTGATTTTACCCACAGCCGCCTGAAGGGCAAGCAAGGCATCGTTAACGGTTACCTCTCGGTCGCCGTCAACATCCCCGGAGGTTTGGGACTTGGAAAAGTCCGCAAAAGCCTTTTCGGCCTGTTCTAAAAGGCCAATATTTTCAGGGTCAACTCCCGAGCTTTCGACCAGCTCCCGGACAAATTCAAGCATTTCATACCGATAGCGATAGTTTTGCTCATTTATTTCGCCTATCGAGCCTATAATATTCTCGATTTCCTCCTTGGTTCCGGCCGAACCCTTTGAAAGATTTTCTATGGCGGAATTAAGAAGGGCGGCGGCCGAGTTTATGTTGTTCTCCGATTCGCCGGGATTTTCATAAACCGCAAGAGCCTTTTCATAGGCGCAAATCATCTCAAATCCGCTCATTCCCGTATATCCCGCAGAAACAAGACCCTTGTCGATGATAGCTTTGGCGCTGTCCACGGCGGCTTTGAGCCCTTCAAGGTCGGCAGTAACCGAATTTATCCGTTTGATATAGATAATTTCTGAATCGCACCCGTATTGCTCATTTTCGTCAAGCACGACGGTCACACCCTCAAACATAAGCCGATCTCCGGTGGCCGTTAAGCTTCCCCCTTGGTCGGCAAAGGTGATTTCATAGGTATCGTCGTGATTTAGCCCCTTGAGCTTTATGTTTTGTGATTCGGGCGCTCCTGCCGAGCGGCGAAATACCATGGCAAAACCGCTTTGCTCTTGTTGGCTCAGATATTCATATGAATACCATTCGTTTGCGCCCAAGGTACTGTTTGTGAGCTGATAAATATCCTCATAGAAATATTTGCTTATTCCCCTCCACTCGTTTACGCACTTTTCCACGGTTTTATATTTTTCGCCGCTCAGTTTGTTAATGTCATACTGTAGAATGAGCGACTGGCGGTAGGCCGAGCGAAGAACATATTTGTCGGCTTGGGTGAGGTAATTTCCAACACCCGTGTTGGCCCCGGTAAACGGGAACCAGGCGGCCAGTCCATAGGTTCCTATCTGCTTTGAGGTAAGGTCGTTATAGTTGAAATCGGTGGGGTGAAGAGCCACCGCACGGCGCATGGTTTCGAGATCAAGACGGTGTCCGCCCGAAGCGCAGGAGTCAATCATTTCAATTTCCTCCAAGGCCAAAAGCATATCCCAATATTTATAATGCCCCATAACGCAGCCGTTCTCCACTATTCCGGCTCGGTCGGGATGGGCGGAATTTGTCGCTGCCCAGGTCTCGTCAATAGAGTTGCTGTTTAAATCCTCTCGGTAGATCGAAAGCCCGCCTTCCTTTATTATGGCCGAGACGCGGTTTATAAGCCAGTCCAGCGCCTCTTTGTTTCCCATGTCAAGCTGGAAGGCCGAGCCGTCCTTGCCGTAAGCAATCTGGTCTCCGGCCTCGCCGTAGCCTATAAGCCACTCCGGCTTTACACGATATTCTGTGTCGGGCGTTTCGCTGTATTGCTTGGTGGAAATCGAAACCCTCTCGGGTTCAAACCATAAAAGCGTTTTTATTCCATTGGCATTTGCATAGTCGCTTATGGATTTGAAATTGGTGGGGAATCGGGTGGAATTGGGCACCCAGTTGCCCAGAGGAGTCCAACCGTCGGCATCCATAAGCCCCGCAAACCAGTCGGCATCCATCCACCATACATCTATATCCACATTGTTGTCGAGGTATTTTCTTATGGCGTCAATCTGGTTTTCCTCGGTAGCATTAGACATTTCCCGATAGATGGCCGAGGTCACTCCGGCCACAAAAGGCTCGGGCAGATTTTGGCCGTCATTTTTATACATGTTACAGTCCATGAACCAGTTTCTCCAAAGATTTGTGGCTCGGTCGGTATCCCGTCCGTCATAGAGAATCATGGCTGTCAGGGGGGTTCTGGCCGTTTCGCCGGGCTTTAAATATGAGCTGAAGGTCTGCTGTTTGCCCGAATATGAGGTCACCCCATCCTTATAGGCAAAGTCGGCCTGCCAAATTCCCGACCAGCTTGTCACCACAAAAGCACCCTTGTTCCCGTATTCAAGATTGTAATATGGGAAGGCGGCCTCGGTCGAGCGGCCGTTTTGGGGAGCAAAGGTTTTCATGTCTCCGTCCGACAGATATATGGTTCGAGGCACAAAGGGCGCATAAGGTCCTCCGTCGCTGTAATTTGACAGTATAATGGGATTATCTCCCTCAAAGGTCAGCTCTGCAGGGCTTATGTCGCAGATTTTCGGAGAGTTTTCTTCCCCTTTGTTGGTGAAATAAACAACCCAGTCAAAAGCGGCATATTCCGGATAGTAAACACATCTAAGCTCAAATTCCAGCCCGCTCTTGTGATCAAGAATAAAGGTTGTGTTTTGGCTCTTGGTGACCTTGTCCTCCCTGACATCGGCAGACTTAAGGGTAAAGTCGGAACTTCCAAAGCCCACATAGGAATCCTCTCCTATGGTCATTTTGGAGGGAAAGTTTCCCAGGTTTGTTATCATCTCTTTATAGGTCTTCTCTGCCCGGGCCTTTTCTGCGGCGGTGGCACGGTCGGTACCGGCGTTGACCGTTTCGGGCTCGGGGGAAAGGCTTGACAGATAATTCGGGAAGGTTGCCGTAAATCTTACCGACATATTCACAAGTCCCCGGAAGGGGATACCGTCTAAGTAATAATAGCCGTACTGCGAGCCGTTGGCGTATATTTCGGTCACCCCGTCGGCCACAAAAATATATTCTCCCTCATCATATTCCTTATTTAGCTCGAAAACATATTTTCCGCTCGAATCCTTTGTGGCCGTAACGGTGGAAAGAGCCCCGCCCTGTATGGAGCGTTCGTAGGAATAGATAAACTTATAGAGCGAGCCGGTGACCCTTTCGGACGCCGCTTCGGGGATAAGGGTTATGGCACTGAAAGGTCTCGAGGGTGCAAACCGAACCCCCACCTGAGCGGCCGAAACCTTTCGGTTTCCCCCGACATTGTTGTCGGAATAAAGGTCCTTTTCAACCGACCCGAAATCCGATTTTTTCTGATAAAGATAAGGGAAAAGCCAGTCGGCATAATCCACCGAATTCCCGTCGCCGGCATTGGTAACCCGTAGGGTCAGTTCTTTTGTGCCGGCGGGTATATCACAACAAACCGAGGTCATTTCGTTTGCCGTAAGAATACCTGTCTGGGTCAGAAGTTTTCCGTCGGCAAGCACCTGATAGACCACGCTTCCGCCTGAAGAAACCTCGTCAAAAAGGGCGAAATCGTCTATGCCCACAAGGGCAGTAAAAAATTCAACCGTACTGTCAAGCTGTCCGAGTTCCACAACCACATCGGCATAATCCTCGCCGCCCGCACCCTTTATACAAAAGCCTTGGTCGGTCTGATGCATTTGAGAGCCTATGGAAAGTCGGTCAAAAATACTCTGAACAGAGGTTCCCTTTGCCATAAAGACCCCTGTTTGGCTCTTCCAGTCCATGTTCATAATACTGTATTTGTTTTTCTTGGTTATTTCAATGGTAACCTTTTGGCTCTTTCCGTCAAGGGACGAAAGAGTCAGAACATTTTTGCCCAGTTCAAGATTTTTGCTTTTTATTTTTGCCGAAAATCCTCCGTTTTCGTCCAAGCGACAGGTTCCCAGCAACTTATTGCCCAGCGTCACTTTAACCGTGCTAATTCCCTTGGCGGCGCCGGTTATGTTCAGATCCCGGTTGCCGATTATCTCGCCCTCGCTGTCCCCAAAGGGTGAGAGCACGGCAATCTCGCCCTCTTCAAGCTCTCGGTAAAGGGTGGGCTCGCACCAGGCACAGGCTCCCCAGCCGTATCCCGCGTCTCCCGCCTCTATGGCGATGGTGAGAATGTCCACATCCTTAATATCGGCCCAAAGAGCAGTATAATGACCCATGGCGATCGGCTCGCTCTCGCAAAGGAGCTTTCCGTCACCGTAAATGAGAAATTTTTCGGTCATGTCCTGATTGTCAACGCTTATGTTTTTTTCCTTTGTCTTTCCCACAATGACCGAAAATCCGTCAAAATCGTATGAAGAAAGATCGTAGGTAATGGTTGACGGGGTTGTATTGTTATAGGGATGAGCCGATATACCGTAGTTGTATTCAAGACCGCCCACATTTATTTTATAATCAGCCCCGTTTTCATAAGGCTTGTTTATCTGGGGCGATTTTGACTCGGATATTGCATTCTTCCACTCAAGCTTTGTAAGACTTGCCGTGACATAATCGGTCATGTGAGTAATTTCCCCTCCGTCAAGGGAAAGTCGGGGCTGTGCCCAAACGGCATTGTCGCCGTCGTTGTCTCCGTTGTCATAAACCGTAAGGGTAAGAAGATTTGCCCCCGATATATCCACCGCAACATCCTTTGCGGGGGTAGTTCCGGTCATAACCCCGCTTTCATATACCTTCTGCCCGTCGGCATAAACCTTAAAGATAACGCCGTTTGTATTTTCGGCATTGTTTAGACCTATCTTTGAGTAAAAGGTCTTGGCGTTTATGTTACTGACATCAAAATAAAGCTCGGAAACATAACCGGCCTGAGAATTGTGCATGGGATATACGGCAAAGCCCTTGTCAAAAACGCTTGTGCCGATTTTTATATCGGTGTTGGTTTTAAGAGGATTTTCAGGGTCGTTTATCTGCTGCTGTAAATTAAGGGCGGTCATATCAACATAGCCCTCACCCGAAAGGGGAAATGTCACAGCCGCATCCCCAAAAACTCCAAGTCCGGTTCCTTCTGTTTTAAGGGTAAGCGTTGCTGTATTCGAAGGCAGAACGGCTGTCAGCTTTTCCGACTCTCCCTTTAAAAGCTCAGCTGATGCCGCAATTTCTCTGCCGTCGGCCTCAACTGTAAATATAACCTTGTCGGTCTCCTTTGCCGAGGCATCAAGGCCCACAAAGGCCGTAAAGCCTTCGGCCTTAAGGGTTGAAATGTCAAATGTGGCGGAGCTGTTTTCAAGCCCCACAGCGGTATGATTTTGTCTCGCTCCAAAAACCTGAAGTCTTTCTCCGTCGGCACGCTTGTTTAGAAGGGCCGGCCCGTCGGCCTTAAATCCCGAAAGAGCCGCCCTTGCCCTGTCCTCTTGATCGTTTTGATCTGCCAAATATGACGGGCAGCTTACAAAAATCAAGCAAGCCGCAATCAGACCCGACATAAGGGCTTTTAAAAGTTTTTTTGTCTTCATAATGTTTAATACCTCTCAACACAGTGTTTTCGGCTTTTCAATGATATAATACATCCCTTAACACTACAAATTCAACACTTTTTTCCGCTTTTGGAGTTAAAAGCCCCGAAAGCAACCTATAACAAGACCGCACCCTTTTGGGTGCGGTCGGAAAAAATGCAATTATTGCTCGATCGGGAAAATGTTGATTTTACCCACGGCATACTGGAGAATGAGCAGAGCGTCATTAACGCTTACTCCCTCGGTTTTGTCAACGTCGGAGCGAACCTTTGCATCGTCGTCAAGGGTAATCTTACCCACGGCCGCCTGAAGGGCAGACAGAGCGTCGTCAACAGTCACCTTTTCGTTTCCGTCGACATCCCCGTACATAACAGCCGAAGACGTACGCCTAATGTAAATAACCTCAGAATCGCTTCCGTCGTTCAGTTCTTTCTCGGCAAGGGTGACCGGCACACCTACGCTCATGAGCTCGGCTCCCGATCCGGAGATAACGGCGTCGGAATCTGCAAATGTAATCTCATAGATATCGTTTTTGTTAAGACCCTTGAGTCTGATGTTCTGGCTTTCGGGAGCGTTTGCGCCGAAATGCCTGAACACAAGGGCAAAGCCCGACTGATCCTCGCTGTTCATATAGCCGTAGGAATACCACTCGTTAGCACTGGCGGTGTTATTTGTAAGCTGATAGATGTCGTCATAGAAATATGTGCTTATACCTCTCCATTCCTTCTCACAGGATGCAACTATCTGCTGTTTCTCGGCCGAAAGACTGTCGACATTGAACTGAAGAATCATGGCCTGGCGGTATGCCGAACGCATGTTGTACTTGCTGGTGTCGGTGACATTTCCGCCGGTGCCGGTGTTGGCTCCGGCAAAGGGCAGCCAGGAAGCAAGTCCGTAGCTTCCCTGATGCTTTGCAGGCATATCATTATAGTTATAATCTGTGGGGTGGAGAGCCACGGCACGGCGCATGGTCTCGAGATCAAGACGGTGTCCGCCCGAAGCGCAGGAGTCAATCATTTGGATGTTCTCGTTGGCAAGGATTCCGTCCCAAAGAGCATAGTGTCCCTGAACAAAGCTGTTCTCCAACATGCCCTGACGGTCGGGATCGGTTTCGGCAGATCTCCAAATGCCTCGAATACTTCCGGTGTTAAGGTCCTCACGGTAGAAGGAGATTCCTCCCTCGTTGAGTACGGAATTTATGCGGTTAATCATAAAGTCAAGAGCCTCGGGATTGCCCAAGTTAAACATTCTGTAGCCGTTTGGTCCCAGAGCCGAGTTTCTGTCGGCATCATATCCTACCAGCCATTCTCTCTTGATTCCGTAGGTTTCAAAATCGGAGCTGGACAAAGAAAATGCCACTCGTTCGGGCTCGAACCAAAGAAGGGTTATCATGTCATGGGCTTTTGCGGCTTCTGAAACATTCTTAAACTTGGTGGGGAAGCGTTCTTGGTCGACCGTCCAGCCTCCGACATAGTTCCAGCCTTTTCCGCCGTTTCCGGGAAGTCCGCCCTTTTCATACCATCCGGCATCCATCCACCAAAGGTCGAGCTCTACACCAATGTTGAAATACTTTTCGATGTAATCAATCTGGCTCTGCTCGGTAGCACCCATCATCTCGTTAAAAACAGCCGAGGTAACACCGGCCACAAAGGGCTCGAGGTTGTTCTGACCGTCCTTTTTAAACATGTTGCAGTCAATAAACCAGCGTCTCCAAAGATTGGTGGCACGGTCGGTATCTCTTCCGTCATAGAGAATGACGGCAGTCAGGGGCGTTCTTGCTATTTCGCCCGGTTTAATGTAGGAGTCGAATATCTCCTGACGGCCGGAGAAGGTGGTCTTTCCGTCGGCATAGCTGAAGTCGTCCTTCCACTGACCTGCCCAGCTGGTAACCACAAAGGCACCTTTGTCTCCGTATTCAAGATTGTAGTAGGGGAAGGCGGCTTCGGCCGAGCGTCCGTTGGTCGGCTCAAAGGTGACGTCGGGGGTTTCCTCCAGAGAATAGGATCTGGGGGTGTAGGGGGCGGGCATGCCGGTTATGGACTCGCTGTCTCCGCAGTTGGTGAGAATAATGGGATTCTCTCCCTCAAAGGTCAGCTCGGCGGGGCTGATTTCCGAAACATTGGGGGATTTTGCGGAAGTGATGTTGGTGAAATAAATTACCCAGTCAAATGCGGCATAATCGGGATAGAAAACCGTCTTGAGGGTGAATTTCAGTCCGCTTTTATGGAGAATCTCAATATTTGTGTTTTCGCTCTTGGTGGTTTCGTTTTTCTCGGTCTTTCTCGAAAGCTCGGTAAAATCCTTGTCCGAAAAACCGACATATTCCTTGTCTCCAATGGTCATTTTGGAGGGGAAGTTTTCAAGGTTGGTTATATACCGTGTATATGTTTCTTTTGCTCTGGTTTTTTCGGCGTCGGTCGCCTTTGCAATACCTGAAGAAGCATCCGGCTCTTCGGTCACGGTGTCAAGACAATTAGCATTTTTACCGGAGAAGGTAACCGTCATATTGAGCACGCCCTTTGCAGAAGCGCCGTCGGCAAAGACATAGGCGTTGTCTTCCTTGCTTGCCTGTATTTCGGTCACTCCGTCGGCTACGAAAAGATATTCGCCCGGGCCGTAGAGGTTGTTGAGCTCAAATTTGTAGTTTCCGTTTTGATCGGCAGTTGCAGCCACCTCGCAGAGGTCTCCGTTCTGCATAGAGCGAAGATAGGAATAGGTGAATTTGTACAGTCTGCCGTAAACCGTTTCATTTGCCTTTTCGGGTCTTAAAGTGATGGCCGAAAAGTCGTTTCTGACGTTAAGGCGAACGCCCACAGAGCCCTTGGCGGTAATCACGGCACTGTTCGAGGCGTCAAAAAGCTCGGTCTCTTCCGAGTTATAGTCGCTCTTTTTGGCAAAAAGTCTGGCGTCTACCCAGTCGGCATAATCGGAATGATTGGTTCCGTTTGAATTGTCAACTCTCAGGGTCAGGGTTCTGGCGCCCCTGGGAATATCGGCTTCGATCTCGACAGTCTCATTCAAGGTGACCTCGTGGGTTTTTGCGAGTTCAACGCCGTCGGCAAGAACCGAATATTTAACCGAGCCTGTAACTGCGCCGGCAATGTTTGCAAAATCGTCAATACCCACAAGAGCATGGAAATATTCCACACTGCCGATTGCAGTAAGGTCTATGTTAACATCGGCCGGTTGAGCATTAACCCCATCGCCGGGAACAACAGAAAAACCGTTGGTGGTCTTTAAAACCTGCCCTCCCATAGAAAGACTCGGGCAGTATTTGGACACGCCGGTCTTGGCGAAGAATTCGGCCGCACCGCTGGTAGTATAATTAAGATCGGCCACATCATAATAATTCTTCTTTCTGACCGAGAGCTTAGCCGCCGGCTTTCCGCTTGCGGGTACGAGCTCTATGTCGTTAAGACCGGAGGAAATCTGGAATGATCCGAGCTTTGCGGTAAAGCTTCCGTCGGCGGCAACCTCCACCGTTCCGAAAAATTTACCGCCGATCTGCAGCCTTAGGGAACTTTCTCCCGGGGCTGTTCCGGTTATTTCGATTCCGTTGTTTCCTATCACCGTCTTTTCCTCGTCGGTGGAGGGGAAGGAAACAACCACAGGGCTTTGATCAGCTTCGACAGCTTTTGTCTCAAGCGCAGAGGCCGGGATGGCCATTGCACTTCCGACAATTACCGCCGCAGAGATGACCGCTGCTATGGCTTTTTTTAAACTGTTTGTCATTTTTACATCTCCTTGGCAAAGATACTTCGATTAATTATATCACAACAAAAGCAAAGGTTCAACATCGTAAATATATCCAATTTAAAAGGCGGTACTTTGTGCACATTGCCAAGTCCCACCCTTTATTTAACTAAAATTCCAAATAAATCCTTTTGGACAGTAAATCGGTGGAATCATGTCCCATTTGTATGAGAAATTCG
Organism: uncultured Oscillospiraceae bacterium; assembly: GCA_902388225.1. Classification (GTDB taxonomy): domain Bacteria; phylum Bacillota; class Clostridia; order Oscillospirales; family Acutalibacteraceae; genus UMGS1484. Next base: position 20,080 of record CABMOR010000003.1, read on the forward strand.
CCGCTGTCGGCATACTTTTTCATGTTTCTGTGGTAATATGCCAGCTCGCTTTTTTGAACAGTAAGGGAAACTCTTTTCTCCTCTCCCGGGGCAAGTTCTATTTTTGTGAAGTTCTTCAGCTCCTTAACCGGTCGCACCCGCTCGGCCACAAGGTCGCTCACATAGAGCTGGACAACCTCTTTTCCGCCGCGCTCACCGGAATTTTTCACCCGAACCGCCGCCCTTATACATTCTTGCTCCTCGGTTATTTCCAGGTCTGAATATTTAAACTCGGTATAGCTCAGACCGAATCCGAAGGGGAACAGGGGCTCAACAGGAGCATCGGCGAATCTGGCCGAATAAAAAGTTTCGCTTGCCGGACGGCCGGTGAAGGGATGATTATAATATATGGGACATTCTCCCGAAAAGTGGGGAAAGGTTACGGTCAGGCGGCCGCATGGATTGACCTTCCCAAAAAGCAGGTCGGCGCAGGCGTTTCCCGCCTCGGTTCCGGCGTTCCAAAGCTCAAGAAGGGCGTCCGACTGCTCTGCCGCTTCGGTTATGGCCATGGGTCTTCCGTTTACAAGCACGGTTACAACCGTCTTGCCCGCCTGCTTAAGGGCCTTTATCATGGCGTTTTGCTCCCCCGACAGGTCAATATTCGAAAGGGAAGCACCCTCTCCGCTGAGCTCCTCCGGCTCTCCCACAACAGCCACAACCGTCTTTACCGAACTTTTTATGACCTTTTCGAGCTGGTCGGAATTTATCTTTCCCCTTGGGGCGCAAACCGGAAGATAGGTGAAATTGATATTTGCATTTTCAAACCCCTTTTTTATGCTTACCGCACGGGTTCGGTCGGCGGCTATACTCCAAGTTCCAAGCATTTGCGGTCCGTCGTCAGCAAACGCCCCTACAAGAAATATCTCGCCGTCGGGCGAAAGGGGAAGCGCCCCGTTGTTTTTGAGCAGTACGGCCGATTCGCAAGCCGCTTTTCGGGCGGCATCACGGTGCTCGGACAGATCTATTTCGTCCCAGCTTATTCGGTCAAAAGGTCGCTCGAAAAGACCAAGGCGCATTTTTACGCTCAGTACATTTTTTACCGCCCTGTCAAGGTCCTTTTCGCTCACCCTTCCCTCCTTTACCAGCCGGGATAAAAAGGCGGTATAGCCTCGGGAATTCATATCCATGTCCACCCCGGAATTCAGGGCATGCTCACTCGCCTCTTCAAGATTGGATGCCGAGCGATGGGCAACAAGCTCAAGAATAGCAGTGGCATCGCTTACCACAAAGCCGTCAAATCCAAGCTCTTCCCTTAAAATGTCCTTAAGCAGATGGGAATTCTCGGTGCAGGGGACGCCGCAAAAGTCGTTAAAGGCCGCCATGACGGTCATAACTCCTGCGTCGACAGCCTCTTTAAAGGGAGGAAGATATGTTTCGTGGAGTCTTTGCTCGCTCATGTCCACGGTATTATAATCCCGTCCGGACTCGGCGGCGCCGTAGGCAACAAAGTGTTTGGCACAGGCGGCCACACGGTCCCTGTCCGACGGGTCGTTTCCCTGAAAACCCTTTACCCTTGCGGCGGCACAGCGCCGACCTAAATACGTGTCCTCTCCGGCTCCTTCGGCAATTCTTCCCCACCTTGCGTCGCGGGCAATATCCACCATGGGAGCAAATGTCCAGTTGAGTCCGTCGGCCGCCGCCTCCTTGGCCGCAAGAGAGGCATTTTTTTCCCACATTTCATCGTCAAAACTGCAGGATTCGGCAAGGGGGATGGGGCCGACTATTCTATGACCGTGTATAACATCAAAACCGAAGAGAAGGGGGATTTTCAGACGGCTTTGCTCGACTGCAATATGCTGAAGATGCATAATGTCCCCTCGGTCGATAAGCCCAAGCACCGAGCCGATTTTCCCTTCCCTTACGCCGATTTCCTGTTCCTTAAAGCTTTCGGCGGCATTTTGGGCCAGTTTTATGTCATCTTCGGTCAAGCGGCCGGCTTTAAGCAGTTTTTGCTGTTCCTCTTTGGAAAGGGTAAACCCTCCGAGAGCCGATGGAGCCAACTGGTTAAGCTGTCCCACCTTTTCCTCAAGGGTCATTTGGAAAACAAGCCGGTCGATAAACTCCTTCTGTTTTTTTGTCAGACTTTTTATGACTCTCACCTCCGAAAAATCTTTGCATTATAAAATAAAACTCGGCCGGCCATCTCGGAAAAAATTCAATTCCTTAGGCCGGCCGGCTGAACTTTTATCTTACCTTTGCCCCGGGCGCAATGCCGTCGGCAAAGATTATTTTAACCCCGCCGTCATCCTCGGCCGCAAGTATCATGCCGCGGCTTTCCACCCCGCAAAGGACTGCGGGTTTAAGATTGGATACCACAATAACACTGCGTCCGACAATTTCGTCCGGCTTATAATACTGTGCAATTCCCGAAGCCACCGTGCGGTTCTCTCCCGTGCCGTCGTCCAAGGTAAGTTTAAGGAGCTTTTTGGCTTTTTTTACCGGTTCACAGGCCGTAACCTTTGCCACCCGAAGCTCAATCTTGGAAAAATCCTCAATGGAAATTTCCGAAAGCATTGCCAGATTTTCCGCCGTCTTGTTTGCCGCTTTGGCTTCGGCCTTGGTCTTGGCTTCGGCCGCTTCTAGCTCCTCAAGCTCCTTTTTGGCGTCAATACGGGGGAATATGGGCTCGGTCTTGTTAATTTCGGCTTCAACCGGCAGAAGTCCCCATTTTTCGACCGAATCCCACCTGCGCTCGGTGTCGGTCAGATTGAGAACGGACGCAATTTTGTCCGAAGTTTCGGGCATAAAGGGAGCCAGCAT
>CABMOR010000004.1 GCA_902388225.1 uncultured Oscillospiraceae bacterium
ACAGTACTGGGCGGCCCACATTTGGTGCTGGCCGACATCGGTGGCAACGAGCGCTTCGCCCTTTGTTACCGAATTTATAATTTTAAAAATCTCGGGCGGTGTGAGGTTGTCGGATTTTTTGTGGGTCAGCGCCTCGCGCTTTTTGAATTCCTCCACCTTTTTCATCCAGGAGGGATGCTTTGCGGGTGAAACCCGCCGGGCAATACGGCGGAAGGTGTCGGTCAAATCGGCGGCAATTCCCACGGGTGAGGGAATTATCTTGTTGATTTCCGAGCCGTCGACATCTATATGAATGATCGAGGCGTTTTTGGCATATTTCTTTTTGTCGCCGGTGGCCCGGTCGCTGAACCGAACGCCTACTCCGAAAATGAGGTCGGCGCTGTTTTGCGCCGCCGAGGAGGCATAGTGTCCGTGCATTCCCTGAAGCCCCAAAAATCTCGGGGAATTTGAGGGAATACCTGTCAGACCCATAAGCGAACAGCCGATTACGGCGTCAATTTTCTCGGCAAGCAGGGCTATTTCTCCTCCGAGCTCGGCACCAACCGCGCCCCCACCTATGTAAATGTAAGGCCGCTGGGACTTGTTTATAAGCTCGACCGCTCGGTCGATATCGGCGTCGTCGGCCTTGTTGGTTTCAAGAAGGGGGAGAGGAGCCTTTCTTTCAAATTCGCATTTGGCGGTCTGAACATCTTTGGGAATGTCCACAAGCACAGGCCCCCGGCGGCCCGAACGGGCTATACGGAAAGCCTCTCTGATTTCATCGGCCAGTTCCTCGACTTTTGTAACGAAAAAATTATGTTTGGTTATGGGAAGGGTGATGCCGGTTATGTCGATTTCCTGGAAGCTGTCCTTTCCGATAAGCGAAAGAGGGACATTTCCGGTAATGGCAACCAGGGGAACCGAATCCAGCATGGCCGTGGCAATTCCGGTCACGAGATTGGTGGCGCCGGGACCGGAGGTGGCGATAACCACGCCGGGCTTTCCGGTCGCTCGGGCATATCCGTCGGCGGCATGGGCCGCACCCTGCTCGTGGGCGGCAAGAATATGATTTATTTTGTCACGGTAGTTATATAGCTCGTCGTAAATGTTGATGGCCTGTCCTCCGGGATAGCCGAAAACATCGGTAACTCCCTGCTCGAGCAAAACCTCAATCAAAATTTGCGCGCCGTTCATTAACACAAAATCAGTCCTTTCAGATTTCACCTTTTGAAGGCAAGAGAGAGTTCGCTCGCCCTGTTATAAAAAAAGCCCCTTTTACACAGCGCAAAAGTTGTGTAAAAGAGACGAAACAAGCTATTCCGCGGTACCACTCTTCTTGGCTAAAGCCCTCTCACGGCATCAAACAATGCCCTTCTCTGTAACGGGAGAACCCGTCCGGATTTAATCGGCAAAAACCTTTCGACCGGCGGCTCCGGGATGACTCATGATGCAGACCTCGCTCCGCCTTACAGCAACCGGCGGCTCTCTTTGCCGAGAAAAAGCATTTTTATTCCCTTCAACGCTTTTAAATTTGTACATATATTCTATCATTTTCTGCCCGGTTTGTCAACACCTTTTGTTTTACAATATTTAAGATGACAGAAAAGTACAAAATGTTGTATCACATTACGACATTTACCACTTTATGAAGTGTGATAATATAGTTACGAAAGGAAATGGTTCCATGTTTTCACGAAAGGTTTTTCAAAACAGAAAATTCATGTTTGTTCGTGCGGACAGGCTCTTTTGCTCCTCATTTTCGCCCAGAAGGGATTTCGAAGGGGAGGAGGCGCTCTGCCAAAGCATTAGGGAAAACGGCCTGACCGAGCCGCTTATTGTCCGCCCGCTCGAAAAGAATAAGTATACCGTTGTTTCGGGGGAACGGAGGCTGAGAGCCGCAAAAGCGGCGGGGCTGGTCAGACTGCCCTGTGTTATACTTCGCCAAAGCGACCAAAAAGCGGCGGTTAGCATTCTGCTTCACAGCCTTTGTCACAAGGAGCTTAACATATTCGAGCAGGCCGAGGGGATATACAATCTTATTTCACGCTACGGTCTTCAAAGGGAGGAGGCGGCCGAGCTTTTGGGGATGTCGGAAAGCGAGCTTATGTCAAAGCTCCGCCTGCTTAACTTTAACCACTGGCAGCGGGAAAAAATACTGGCTCTCGGACTGTCTGAACGCCAGGCCAGGGCGATTTTAAAGATACCCGACGACGGACGGCGGGACAGGGAGCTGGTTTGCCGAGCGGCCGAAACGGCCCTTGACATTCCGCCCGAAAATCAGCCGACGGTCAGAAAATCGGCCGTGGGAGACGAGAGAATTATTACAAACACCGTCCTAAGGGCGGTGGAGTCGATGAAAAAGGCCGGAGTTTCGGTGCTTTCCGAAAGAACCGAAACCGACGGATTTGTGCAGTATAAAATAACCGTCCCGAAACTCAAAAAAACTGAATAAAAAAACAGTGCACCTCCAAAGATAGGCTTGAATGGCTGTTTCAGGCCTTTGGAGGTGTTTTTATGAAAAAAATTATAATCAGGCTTTTGAACAAAAGAACAATCTCAGCCGCTTTGGGTTTGGGGCTTTGCATTACCCTTGCTGTTTCCGCAATCGCTTTTGACCGGACGGCCGGGGAGGTAAAGGACAGCCTTCTTCGCCTTCACATCATTGCCAACTCCGACAGCGAGACCGACCAGCAGCTTAAAATTAAGGTCAGAGACCGCCTGCTCAAAGAAGGTAAGCTCTTTTTGGGAGATTCGGAGAATCTCGACCGGGCAAAACAGGCGGCCGAACAAAGCCTTGATGAGCTTGCTTGGGCGGCCGAGGACGAGCTCAGAAAAAACGGATGTGACCTTAATGTGTCGGCAAGTCTTACAAAAGCCGAATTTGACACCAGGACATACGGAAGCGTAACCCTGCCGGCGGGAGAATATGACGCTCTTCAGGTGATTATAGGCGAGGGCAAGGGGAAGAATTGGTGGTGCGTCATGTTTCCGCCCATGTGCGTTTCGGCCGGCTGTCAGGTTCAGTCGGACGGAGACAGCCTTAAGGATGTGCTCAGTGAGGACGGGGCAGAGCTTGTGTCGGGCGGAGAAAAATATAAGGTAAAATTCAAGGCGGCCGAAATTTATGAGACGGTCAGAAGCACCCTTGTCCGTCTCTTTGGCTGATATTTACGGTCATGTAAAAACTTAATTGACGAAATCCCCTTGGGCGGTTATAATGTTACAGGGGGATTTTTATGTCCAAAAAGAACCGAAGCAACACAAAAAGCAAAATAGTTTCTGCGGCCTGGAAGCTTTTTTACGACCAGGGCTATGATGCCACCACTGTGGAGGAGATAATTTTCGAATCGGGAACTTCCAAGGGGTCGTTTTATCATTATTTTGAGAGCAAGGATGCCCTGCTTGGATCTTTGGCGTATCTTTTTGACGAAAAGTATGAGGAGCTGGAGGCCGGTCCGGATTTAAAGGGCGACTGTGTAAACCAGTTGCTTTTTCTTAATCAGGAGCTGTTCGACATGCTGGAAAATACCGTTGATCTTGAACTTGTTAAAAGGCTTTACGCCACCCAGCTTACGGCCAAAGGCGAAAAACAGCTTATCGACCACAACCGGGTTTACTACCGACTGCTGAGAAAGCTGGTGTCTTCGGGACAGAAAACCGGGCAGCTTACCGACAAACAGACGGTCAACGACATTGTGAGATATTATGCCTTTTGCGAAAGGTCGTTGATATATGACTGGTGTCTGTGCAATGGGGAATATTCCCTTAAAGAATCCGCCCAAAAGCTCATGCCTTTTTTTATGGAAAGAATAAAAAAATAAAAAGTTTATTTTGAGTATGGCTTGTAGTACAAGCTTTGTTACGGTCAAAAATCGGAGTAAATACAACAAAAAAGGAAAAAAATTAAAACGGAGTACAGACTTTATTCTGTACTCCGTTCTGTATTGCATTTCGGTTTTTTGTATGGTATACTTTGTCCATTGATTTTATTTAAGGAGAGTATGACGGTATGTTTACGGTAAACAACTGGATTGTGCTTATTACAATGCTGGCATATATGGCCATGATGATTATAATCGGCTTTGTGGTAAGCAAACGGAATAAATCTTCAAGCGACTTCTTTCTCGGCGGAAGACAGCTCGGCCCCTTTGTAACGGCCATGAGCGCTGAGGCATCGGACATGAGCGGATGGCTTCTTATGGGAATGCCCGGCCTTGCCCTTATGACCGGAGTGGCCGAGGCCTTCTGGACGGCGTTAGGCCTTTCGATCGGTACATATCTCAACTGGTTCTTTGTTGCCAAGAGACTCAGGGTATACAGCCACCGCATTGACGCCTTTACAATCCCCGACTTTTTCTCCCGCCGTTTTGGAGACAATAAAAAGATTCTGACCTGTGTTTCGGCCATAATAATCGTTATCTTCTTTATTCCTTACACCGCTTCCGGTTTTTGTGCCTGCGGAAAGCTTTTCTCGACACTTTTCGGAATGGACTATACTACCGCAATGTTAATAAGCGCCGCGGTCATTATAGTTTACTGCACACTAGGCGGATTTTTTGCCGCCTCCTTTACCGACTTTGTTCAGAGCATAATTATGACCGTTGCCCTGCTCATAGTTCTCGGACTGGGAGAGGGACTAATCGGCGGCTTCGACAAGGTCTTTGCCAATGTTTCTCAGCTTGGCGGATATCTGAATGTTTTTGAAGGTTACGATGTGGCCAAGGGTGTCACCGGTAACTACAACGCCCTGACTGTAGCCTCCACCCTTGCATGGGGTCTCGGATACTTCGGCATGCCCCACATTCTGCTTAGGTTTATGGCTATCGGAGACGAGAAAAAGCTTAAGCTTTCCCGCCGTGTGGCTTCGGTTTGGGTTGTTATTGCCATGGGTATTGCGGTGCTCATCGGTATCATAGGATTTTCGCTCATGAAAAACGGCATTGTGCCCCAATATGCTGACAATGCCGCAGCCGAAAACATCATTGTTGACATTGCAAAGTTCTTAAGCAAATACGGATATGTGGCGGCCTTTGCGGGAGGAATAATTCTTGCCGGAATTCTTGCATCCACCATGTCCACCGCCGATTCTCAGCTGCTTGCAGCCGCCTCCAGCATTTCTGAAAATCTGGTTCAGGAAAGCTTCAAAATCAAGCTTTCCCCCAAGAAATCCATACTTCTGGCCAGAATATCGGTTGTTGTGATTTCACTTGTGGCCATTTTCCTTGCGAGAAATCCCGAAAGTTCGGTTTTCCGCATTGTTTCCTTCGCCTGGGCAGGATTTGGAGCGGCCTTCGGACCGGTTGTGCTCTGCGCCCTCTTCTGGAAAAGGACCAACAAATACGGTGCAATTTCCGGCATGCTTGCAGGCGGCGCCACGGTTTTTATTTGGAAATTCCTTGTCCGCACCAACTTTGCCGGAACGGTACTTGATATTTACGAGCTGCTGCCCGCATTTATTATCGGACTCGCTGTTATAATAATAGTCAGTCTGCTCACCAAGGCTCCCGAAAAGGAGATAACCGACAAGTTTGAGGAAATAAAGACCGCCTGTAAAAACGGTTAAGAAAATACAAAGGGACAGCCCGCCGAATTTTCGGCGGGCTGTTTTTTGGTTTTCCTCAAAACGGAATGTGCTTTAAACCCAAAGAGAAAAAGACATGATAAAAGAGAGGAAAACCTTGTTTTAGAGGTGTTTATTTAAGAGAGTATTGCTCCACATCAATGTATGCGCTGAGCACAAAGGCCCCCTCGTCCCGTTCATAGGTTATGGTGTCGCATCCCGCCCCCGCAAAGTCATAATTGGTTGACAGCTCCATAATGTAATTTGAAAGGCGGGTAAAAATTTTATAGCACTCAATTCCGTTAGAGGTTTCGGGGACGAAGATGTCGAGACGGATTCTCGCGGTGCAGAATCGGTTAAAAAGAAGAACAGGGGTTTCGTCTTCCGAATAAACATCCTTTATGACCTCCTTGGCGCTGTCAATGCCGAGCGCCACATAGTTTTTGGTCAGCGGAGAGGGCTTGTCTGCCCCGGTAAATCCGACAATAAAGGTGAGGTCGGAAAGCTCTTCTTTGCTTTCCAGCATAATCTTCATGCTGTTGACAATTCCGCTTAAACTAAGCATTTTCTTCCTCCTCTGGCTCGATTACCGCCCGAAGAACAGCCCAGTTGTAAAAAAGCTGATCCTTTAAAAACACATCCTCCGACTTTACGATGAAATATTTTTTGTCGCCGCATTTTATGCGTGCGTCGGGGGTGAGGGAGGAAAGATTTACCTCGGCCGGTCCGATGTAAAGGAAATGGGACTGGTCGATACATCCGATTCTCGAACGGATACCCATGAGATACATTTTGTTTTTATATCTTAGGGGCTGAATGAAGGCACGGTAGGGCTCCGAAAAGGTTTTTCCGTCGTAAGAAAGGGTTACGGTACGACCGTATTTTCCGATATATCCCGAAAGGGTTTCTGCCAGGTTCATGATTGCTCCTCCGTACTTTCAAAATAAAAATCGGTGTCCAAAAGAAGGGGCTTTATTTCAGAAAAGGCCGAATCTTTAAGCTCTTTCGCCGCCACGACCTTTTGAGAGGAGGTCTGCTTGACGGTTATGTCTCCGGCCGTGAAGCTGCTGTCACCTTCGGTGGCGGCGCATACCAGAACATAGTTTAAAAATGCGTCGGCCGCAGCTGCGGTGGAAAGAGACACCCGGTTTTTTTCGCAAAGGGCCTCGGGGCGAACCTTTTTGGAAAGGGTTTCACAGGCGGCGTCGCAAAGGGTATACCATTTAACCGCCTCGTCACGGGAAAGCCCCGTGAGGGTGCGGAAAGTTTCGAAAATCAGCAGGATATCCATAATTAAGCGCCCGTTACAGAGGATGTGAAGTTAAGGCACTTAACGGCGTCGCCGATTATTTTGGAAAAGCCGGAAATGGTGGTAATGGCGGTGCGTTCAAGCTGTCTGTCGATAAGTCGGTCGCTGTCCACATTGATGTCCTGAGCTACTACCATTTCAAGGGCATAGTTCTTGTCAAAGCCCACGGCAAGATTTTGCTGATTCTTGGCGATGATAATGTCAAAGCCAAGCCCTGTCTTAAAGCCGTCGGGACAGCCGATCTTCATACCGAAATCAGAGTTGGAAAAGTAGCTGTTTGCCATCATCTTGACAATGTTGTCGGGACTGATAATGAGGGTATTGGCTTCGTAGGGGAGAAGAGCCTGCCACAGCTTCATAACATCGGGAAGACCGAATTTGTCGGTGTCGGCGGGGTTGATCGTACCTGCACCGGTTGTCAGGGCGGTTACGGCGTCGGAAAACTGCTGCTTTGCAATATGGGCGCCGATCTGCTTAAGGGTAACGGTGAAAAGGTCGAGACGCTGGAACTTCAGGGCCTCATAAGAGGCGGTGAGCATACGGCCGTGCTTTTTAAGCTCAACCAGGGAGGAGCTGACCGAAACATTGGTTTCGGGAATGGACTCTCCCTCGGCGACCTGCTCAAGCTCAAGGTCGGAATCAGAGGGATTGCTGACAATGCTGCGGTAGTCCATGCCGTTAATGTGGGTGGTTGCGGCAACTATTTTACCCAGAAGATTTTTCTCCTGCATGCCGGTCTTGACCGAGCGGCAGAGATATTCAGGGAAAAGAGCGGCCGCCGAGGAGGTGGAATAAAATTTTTCCACCCTGTCGGAGCAGGGGCCGGCAACCTTGATATCAAAACGCTTGAGCTGACGCTGGAAGGCGTCCAGGCCTTCAAGGTCGGTGCCCTTATAGTTTTCGGAAGGGTCGAGAGATTCCAGGGCGGCGGTTATGCCTCCTTTGACATTGTACATTCCTTTTTCCAGGGTAATATTTTCATAAGACATATTTTTTGTTCCTTTCTTTTATATAATAAATTTGTCGTTTTCCGGTTTTTGAGTGTTCGGGTCGGATTCGATCTGGCGAGGCATGGGGACCTTTTTTGCCGCCTCGGTTTCAAAGACCCTTTTAAGGGTCGAGAGACTGTCGGCATCCAGGGCCTTTACCAAGTCCTCGAATTTTTTTATGCCGATTTCGGGGTGTGCGATGCCGCCAAGCCTGGATACCTCTTTTCGAAGATTTTCCATCTGGCATTTGCCGAAGGAGGCCAGACTTTCAAGCCGGTTTATGTCCGAAAGAATCTGACCGCTTTGCTCGGCCGAGAGGGTTATCTCCTCTCCCGATGACAGCGCCTTTTTAACATCCTCAAAATTCATGTTTTCACCTCCTTTTTTGGGGGAAAATCCCTTGACCACGCCGGCCTTGGGCTGGGCGGGAACGGCCACAAAGCTCCACTCATAGGCGTCGGTGGGCTCTTCAAGGCTGTGATAGCACAGAACCTTGGCGCCTTTTCCGCCGTAATACCTACCCTTTTTGTGGCCGCAGGGCTTTTCCCTCTGGTCTGCGCCGCACACCGAGCAAACCGCCTTTCCCACCGCACAGCCGACGCTGACCTCTTTTTTGATTCCGGCGTCGATTTCGGCAATTATATCGGCGTTTTTTGCTGTGCTCGGCATATAGGCCTTGGCCTTTAAACGGCAGTACCGCTCTCCGTTTTTTGTCTGTTGTCCGTCGGGGTATTCCACCGTCGTATCAAAGATTCGGGCAACCTGGTCCCGACCCTTGAAGGAATGGTCGAAAATACCCGTTTTTCCGATATAGAGAGCGGCAAGAGTCTTTAAAGACTCCTCGCTGAACCGTTCAAAGTCCCTGTCGACATCGTTGTCGCACAGAACAACCGAGAAAACAAACACCTCCTCGGCCGAAAGGGTGCGCCTTGAAAGCCTGTTTATCTGTTCAAGCTCCTTTTCGGTGGGCATTCCGGTTCTTTCGGTTACAAATCCTTCTTTCAAAAAATCATCCTTTCACCTTTTCAAGGTTTTGTTCTATCTGTTTTGCCTGCATACGGTAGAGCTCGGCCTTGGCAAGCTCGACCTCGTCCTGAAGAGAAATGTCCTCAAAGTCCACCTCTACACCGCCGTCATAGCCGTTAAGAACCAGCCACATACGGCAGATTTTTTCTATGGCGGGGATAATTATTCGGCGGTATCCCCAAATTTCGCTGGTTAGCATGTCGGCCTGCTGAGAGGACATGCGTTCGGTGGAGCTCCAGCAAAGACCCAGCATAAAGGGAGGAATTCCGAGACGGGAGACAATCTGCTCGGTCATCTGTCTTGCCGGAACTTCACAGTCAAGCACCCTGCTGTCGGCTCCGATGACCTTGATATCCACATCTCCGACTGCCACAAAATCGCTGATTTTTCCGTCCTTATTCTCTCTCATGGCCTTGCTCCAGGCGTCGGCCATCTGTTTGGCTCGGTCCTTGGCAAAGGCCTTGTCCGACGGGTCGGATGAGGGTTTATATGTAACCGCAAACCGAAGATTTCCCATGCGCTCGAAATTGATTTTTTCGGTCTCGTAAATCTTGGTCAGTACGCCGGTCACAAAGGGGAGACTTCGAAGCAGGGAGTTTCCGCAAAGCTCTCCCACCTTTGGGTTGAGTACACTGACGGTCATAAGCTCGGGGTATCTGACCGGCTTATATTGAGCTCCGCTTTGGGCCAAAATCTCCATGCCGCCGCCTTTTTTCTGCCGCAGCTCGATGTTTTGCAGGGGACAGCAGTAAAGTGCCGATAGTGTTCCGACATCGGCCGAAGGTACCATTTCGGCCACCGCCGTTCCGTACATGAGAAGTCCGTCGAGATATTGGGAAATAAAGGCCTCTATCCCGTTCATACAGTCTCCCACGGGCACTTCTTTAAGAAATTCGTCCATGCCCTCCTGAGCCTTCGGGTCGTCGCAGGTCACCTTGACCCCTCCGGCCAGATTAACCAGCTTGCTGACGGCGGCGTCGACAATGGGAATTCCTTCCCGGATGGAATCGTAAAGCCCGAATTCCGCCCTCCCGAGAGGTACATAGCGGTCAAAGGCCGAAAAACAGCAGCCGCTTTTTGCCACGGCAGATACGAAAGCTCTTTCACCGCTCTTTTCAGACCGTTGTCTGAAAAAATCAAATGGTTTCATCAAATTCTCCTTTTCCTGAAAATATTTATATAAAATGAAGCTTCATATACAGCTATCTGTCCACCGAAAGAGCGATAAAACCGTCCTCCTCGCCGGTTAAGACGGTGGACACAAAATATCTTATGTCGTCCATGGCGTGGTCGTTTTCCTTGACCGGTCGGTCCCTGACGCTGCTCTCGTCCCATCGGTAGAGTCCGAATTCTCTTACGGTGTCGGTACAGCTTGGGGAAAAGGAGAGACGTCCCTCTCTTAGGGCATCGGCCACGAGGTTAATGCCCTCGTTTACGGCGTTTTTTGCCGGAATGACCTTGAACCTGCCGTGCCGTCGAACGCAGGTCATGAAGGAGGCGGCCGAAGGATCGCAAATAACTGCCGAAACATCCCCTTCTCCGGCCAGCTTTTCAAGCTGGACATAGTATTCCTCATCGGTTTTCTGTTCCCCCGTCTCTTTGCCCGAATAGTAATATTCCGAAATTCGGTGAGCTCGGTTGCCCCGTACCCCCCAAAGCCCCATGGACATGGGATTGACCGTTCCGTAGTCGCAGGAAATAAAGTATCGGTCAAAGGTTCCCCCGACATTTCGGACAAACTTTTCTGCCGAAAACATGGGATAGATAAGTCCGTCGGCAGCCACCCATTTTCCCAGCACAAACCGCTCGTAAAAGGTGCCGCTGTAAAGGGTTTCATACCGTTTTCTTATTTCGGGAGAAAGCGAAGGGTTGTCTTTCATTGTGAAGTGAAGATAGAGCGCCTTTTTCTGTTTTGCCATGAGTATCCAGTTGCGATAAAACCAGTGCTGGGGGTGCTCGGGATTACAGTTGAACCAGAATTTTGATCCGTCCACCGAGCATCTTGCCACCGTCTGTTCCACAAAGGAGCGGGGCATAAGGGCCACCTCGTCAAGAAGCGCCCCCGAAAGGGTCATGCCCTGTATAAGGGCCGCCGAGGATTCGTCTCTTCCTCCGAAAAAATAAAATCGGTTGCTAAACGCCCCCCTTGCCACCGTCATGCAGTTTTGGGAAGCCTTGATTTCACAGCAAAACCCCAGCTCACGGAGCTGTTCGCAAAGAGGAAGAATGATGTTTCGTTTAAGGGAGGTGACCGTCTTTCCGCAAAGAGCAAAGCTTGCGCCGTTGAAGGCCGAGAAGGCCCAAAAAACAAAGGAAAGGGACATGCAGAGAGTTTTGCCCGATCTTACCGCTCCGTCGCATATTATGGCGTCCAAATCTTTATAGGGGCTGTCGGGCGTCCACCAGCAAAGCAGAGCAAGCTGTTTTTTTGAAAAGGGCTTAAATTCCATTCTCATCATCCTTTTTAAGAGCCTCGGCCCCCTTTTTGAGAGCCTGATAAAAGGGCGAGAAGGCCGCGGCATCTGAACTTTGCTCGAGCTGTGAGAGCCTTTCGAGAGCTTTAAAACGGTCGAAAAATTTAATTTCCATACCGCCCCCTTTGGGGCGTTTTATTTCGGCAACATTGAATAGGTCAAGTCCTTCGATTTCCTGTTCGGTGACATTTTCGGCAAGCATGAGCTTCACTGCGTCGGCCACAGAGCCGAAAGCTATGCGCCTCAGTCCGGTTTTGAAATCCTCTTTTGCCCCGGTCTGCTCGGCCTTCAGCTCCTCTATCCGTTTTCGCACGGCAGAAGAGCGAAGCAGCTGTAACGCCTTTTTTTCGGGAAAAAGCTTGTATCCCGCCCGAAAGGCGGCCTCTCTTGGGTTTGCCGTGAGACAGAAAAGCTCACAGAATTCGTTTTCCTTCGGTTTCATTTTTGCTGACCTCCTCGCTTGTAAGACCTTTTTCTTTGCCGAAGGCCATTGCCCCCGGTTTTTGAGATAAACCGTAAAGGTGCTTACAATAAGGGGAGTGAAAAGGGCGCTGAGTTGCATAAAATCATGCAACTTACGGAATAAAAAAAATTTTTTGCTCATATTTTTTAAAAAAACCGTTGTTTTGCCCCTTGTTTAGAGGCGAAACCAGAACAGGAGGATATAAATGAAAAAAATAAGGGCTTTGACGGCCGCCCTGATTGCCGCCGCTATGCTTTTGACGCCCGCCCTTGCCGATGAGAAAAGTGTCCCGGCCGGCGGCGTGGTTACCGAATATTTAAATGATACCCTTTACGAGGACTTTGAGGATTCTTCGGCACTTCCCGCCTCGGCCGACGCAGTCCCCGAAATTCCCGCAACCTCGGCGGCCCTTGTGGAGGTTTCTACCGGCACCCTGCTTTTTGAAAAAAACTCGGGGCAGCAGCGCCCGCCCGCCAGCATAACAAAGATCATGACCATGCTTCTTACGGTGGAAGCGGTGGAATCGGGAAAGATAACTCTTGACGACACGGTTATGGCATCCGAACATGCCTGCTCCATGGGAGGCTCCCAAATTTCGCTTGAAAAGGGAGAAACCATGCGTCTGTCAGACCTTTTGAAGTCGGTGGCGGTGGGCTCGGCCAACGACGCCGCCGTGGCCCTTGCCGAGCATATAGCCGGAAGCGAGGAGGCCTTTGCGGTTCTTATGAACAGAAGGGCGGCACAGCTTGACATGAAGGACACCCATTTTGTTAATGCAAGCGGTCTTGATGCCGACGGCCATGTCAGCACGGCGGCCGATGTGGCAAAAATGTCCTGCGAGCTTTTAAAGCACGACATAATAAAAAATTACACCACCATATGGATGGACAGCGTGCGAAACGGAGAGACACAGCTTGTTAATACCAACAAGCTCATAAGGTTTTATGAGGGGGCCACCGGCCTTAAGACCGGCACAACCGATAAGGCGGGATATTGCGTGGCGGCTTCGGCCAAAAAGGAGGGTATGGAGCTGGTGGCGGTTATTCTAGACGGCCAAACAAGCGATTTGCGTTTCTCGGCCGCAAAATCCCTGCTTAACTTCGGCTTTGCCAATTTTGAAATTGCCTCTCCCGAAATCGGTGGGGAGGCGCTGCTTCAGGTTGAGGTTACGGGAGGATGCAAACCTCATGTCGAGCTTGAGGGGGCAAAACAAAACCGCCTGCTGACCGAAAAAGGCAGAGGCGGTGATATTGAAGTGAAGATTGAGCTTGAGCAGACGGTTGAGGCGCCGATTGCCAAGGGACAGATTCTCGGGACCGCCCGGTTTTTGCTGGACGGAGAGGAGGTCTTGCGAAAAGAGCTTTATGCCGTCGAGGAGGTTGAAAAAAAGACCTTTGGTTTTTCCTTTTCGGCCCTTGCCCGCCGATTCTTTTGTTTATAACAAAAAAGACAGGTTGAAAACAACCTGTCTTTAGTTTTACGGTATATTATTTTGCATAGTCGACGGCGCGGCTTTCCCTGATAACATTGACCTTTACCTGACCGGGATAATCAAGCTCGCTTTCGATTTTCTTGACGATGTCGCGGGCGGTAATGACCATTTGATCGTCGGAAATAACCTCCGGCTTTACCATTATGCGGACCTCTCGGCCGGCCTGAATGGCATAGGAGGATTCAACACCGTTGAAAGAATTGGCGATTTCTTCGAGCTTTTCAAGACGTTTAATATAGTTCTCGATGTTTTCCCGTCTTGCGCCGGGGCGGGCGGCCGAAATGGCGTCGGCGGCCTGAACAAGACAGGCAATGACCGTTTTGGCTTCAACATCGCCGTGGTGAGCGTGAATGGCGTGAACCACCGCTTCGTTCTCGTGATATTTTTTGGCAACCTCGACGCCCAGCTGAATATGGGAGCCTTCCATTTCGTGGTCAAGAGCCTTGCCGATATCGTGAAGCAGACCTGCCCGGCGGGCCAGGGTCTCGTCCTCACCCAGCTCTGCAGCCAGCAGTCCCGCAAGATAGGATACCTCGAGGGAGTGGTTAAGTACATTCTGTCCGTAGCTGGTGCGATAGTGGAGTTTGCCGAGAAGCTTGACAAGCTCGGGATTTATGTTGTGGATACCAACCTCAAGAATGGCGCGTTCGCCCTCCTTTTTGATGGTGTGCTCAACCTCTCGGCGAGCCTTTTCCACCATGTCCTCAATGCGGGCTGGATGAATTCTTCCGTCGGCAATAAGCTTTTCAAGGGTCAGACGGGCAATCTCCCGGCGAACCGGCTCGAAGCAGGAAAGGGTGATGGCTTCGGGGGTGTCATCGATAATAAGATCAACGCCGGTGGCGGTTTCAATGGCACGGATGTTCCGTCCCTCACGGCCGATTATGCGGCCCTTCATATCATCGTTGGGCAGCGGCACAACCGAAACAGTTGCTTCGGAGGAATGGTCGGCTGCACAGCGTTGTATGCATTGGGATAAAATGTGACGGCTCTTCTCGTCCGCCTCGTCTTTAAGACGCTGTTCATACTCTCGGATGAGCACGGCCTTGTCGTGGTCAAGCTCGCCTTCAAGGTTTTTAAGCAGGTAATCCTTTGCCTGCTCGGTGGACAGCCCCGAAATGCGTTCAAGCATTTCAAACTGTCTCTTTTTAAGTTCCTCGGCTTCGGCCATTCGGTCTTCAATTTCCTTGGAACGGGCACGGAGGGCTTCTTCTTTTTTCTCGATGTTGTCAATTTTCTTGTCGAGAGACTCCTCCTTTTGCTGGAGCCTGCGCTCCTGGCGCTGCAGTTCGCTGCGGCGCTCACGGTTTTCCTTTTCGGATTCGGTTCGCAAACGATGAATTTCATCCTTTGCTTCAAGAATAGATTCTTTTTTTCTTGCTTCGGCGTTTTTGAGAGCGTCGTTGAGTATCCGCTTGGACTCTTCTTCGGCGGAACCCAGTATGCCCTCGGCTTTTTTCTTGCGGTGACTTATTCCGGCAAAAAAGCAAACAATGCCGAAAATCAGCCCGCCGACCGCAAAGCCGATAATTAGCGATACGATATCCATGGGTGTTTACACCTCCTATATATTAACCGCAATTTTTCGGCAAAAGCGATCAAGATGTTTATGCCGTAAACGGGCATGCGGTCGAAGCCCGGTCAAAGAGTGCCGGGGCAGGGGAAGTATCGCCTGAGCACAATCCCCTATACTACCTCAGCATACAAATATAATATAATATACCTATGAAAAAAAGTCAAGAACAATCATGTCATTTTGCATAATAAATGGATTCTTTTTTGTAAAACAAGACCAATTTTTCCTTTAAAATCCTCCGGGCAAAAGAAAACCCCGCCTTCCGGTAGGAAGACGGGGAAAGGGGAAACCCTGTGTGAGTCGGCCCAAAGCTTTATTATCTGTTAGAGCTGTTTTTGTCGGGGTCGGCGGCAGAGGCCGAGGAAATTTGGGGAGTAAAGGAATATCCGTCGCTTGTGGCGTCGCAGACCACCCTGTCGCCCCTCTTTATCTTGCCCGAGAGAATGTCTTCACTGAGTGCGTCCTCAATGGCATTTTGGATGGCACGGCGGAGGGGTCTTGCTCCGTATACCTTGTCAAAGCCGGCGTCAGCAAGCTTTTCCACAGCCCCCTCGGTAAAGGAAAGGGAAATTTCCATGTTGTCAAAAACACGGTCGGCAAGCACCTTGAGCAGGCGGTTGGCAATTTCGGCGATGTCGGCTTTTTCAAGCTGTTTAAAAACAATGATATCGTCAATACGGTTGAGAAATTCCGGACGGAACTGAGCCTTAAGAGCCGACATGACGTTGTCCTTTATGGTTTTGTCGTCATTGGTATTCTGCTCCTTGTCGCCGAAACCGAAGCTTTTCTGTTCGCTGATGGCCCGTGCGCCCACATTGGAGGTCATGATAATGACCGTGTTCTTGAAGTTGACCTTGCGGCCCTGAGCGTCGGTCAGCACACCGTCGTCCAGTATCTGAAGCAGAATGTTGAAGATGTCGGGATGAGCCTTTTCGATTTCGTCGAAAAGCACCACGCTGTAAGGCTTCCTGCGAACCGCTTCGGTAAGCTGGCCTCCCTCGTCATAGCCCACATATCCAGGAGGGGAACCGACCAGTCGGGATACCGTGTGCTTTTCCATGTATTCCGACATGTCAAAGCGGATTACGGCATTTTCACTGCCGAACATGGTCTCGGCAAGGGTCTTGCAAAGCTCGGTTTTGCCGACGCCGGTGGGGCCTAAAAAGAGGAAGGAGCCGGTGGGCCGTTTGGGGTCTTTAAGACCGACTCTGCCCCGACGAATGGCCTTTGCCACGGCCGATACGGCCTCATCCTGGCCGACCAGGCGTTTGTGCATTTCCTCCTCAAGGCGGAGAAGCTTTTGGCCCTCCTCCTCGGTGAGGGTTGTTGCGGGTATGCCGGTCCAGCCCGATACAATTTCGGCAATTTCTTCGGGAGTGACCTCTCCCCCGGCATGACGGTTGCTTTCGTGCCACTGTTCTTTGAGCGCCTTAAGACGGTCGGTCATTTCCTTTTCCTTGTCCCGAAGTTTAGCCGCCCCCTCAAAATCCTGAGCGTTGACGCTGGCCGTTTTTTCGGCCGAAACGGTTTTTATTTCGTCCTCAAGCTCCCTTATGTCACGGGGAGGCGTATAGCTGCGAAGCTTGACCCTCGAGCCGGCCTCGTCAATAAGGTCAATGGCCTTGTCAGGGAGAAAACGATCGGAAATATAGCGGGAGGAAAGCTTGACGGCGGCGGAAATGGCTTGGTCGGAGATTTTTACATGATGATGAGCTTCATATTTGTCACGAAGCCCTTTAAGAATCTCAACGGCCTCCTCCTCTGAAGGCTCACCCACCGTTACGGGCTGGAAACGGCGTTCGAGAGCAGCGTCTTTTTCGATATATTTTCGGTATTCGTTAAGGGTGGTAGCTCCGATGACCTGAAGGTCGCCCCTCGCAAGAGAGGGCTTTAAAATGTTTGCGGCGTCGGTTGAGCCTTCGGCCGAACCCGCCCCTACAATGGTGTGGAGCTCATCTATAAAGAGAATGACATCGCCGCTTTTTTTAACCTCATCAAGGGCGGTTTTTATTCGTTCTTCAAAATCGCCGCGGTATTTGGTTCCGGCCACCATGCCGGTGAGATCCAAAGCCACAACCCTTTTTTCGGCCAGCAGCTCAGGAACCTCTCCGGAGGCAATTTTAAGGGCAAGACCTTCGGCAATTGCGGTCTTTCCGACACCCGGCTCGCCTATGAGGCAGGGGTTGTTTTTTGTTCGGCGGGTGAGGATTTGAACGACCCGCTGAATCTCCTCGTTTCGCCCGATAACCGGGTCGATTTTACCCTCCTTGGCCTCGGCCGTAAGATCCCGGCCGAACTGGTCAAGGGTGGGGGATTTACCTCCCTTTTTGGGGGCGGATTTGTCGGGGGTTTTTCCGGAAAAGCTTTCGGACGCCGAAAGAATTTCAGAGGATATTTCCTGAGGATTTACCCCAAGCTCTTTGAGAAAGGCCACGGCATAGCTCTGACCCTCCTCGATGATGGCAAGAAGAATGTGTTCGGTACCTACATAGCCGCTGGACAGCGATCTTGCTGCGGCGATGGACATTTCAAGAATTCTCTTGGAGCGGGGGGTGAAGTCGTCGGGGGTAAGACTTGTGGGAATCCCTTCGCCCACCTTTTGGGCAAGAAGTTCGGAAATTCTGTCTTCGCTCACCCCTTTGGCCGACAGCAGCGCCGCCGCCGCACCCGAGCCCTCCGAAAGAATGCCGAGCAGCAGATGTTCGCTTCCGATGTAGGTGTGGCCCATGGTTTCGGCCTTTTCTATGGCAAGATTTATGGCCTTGTTGGCCTTAAATCCGTTGAATTTATACATATGGTTCAGTCCTTTCAAAAAAGGTATATGGAATTATTTTAATATTTCCCGAACCGCCGTCGCCCGGAACTTATCCCGCTTTTCGGGAGTGTCGCAGTCCTTGTTGCCGGCCGCAATAGCCCCGGCGCAAAGCTCGTTTTCGAGAGTGTTGAGAATTTCGGGTGAGGGGAGGTCCTCCATGGCCATGGCCGCACCAAGCCGCAGATTTGACAGATGCTTTGAAAGCTCGGAGCTCTGAAGCATACGGGCGCTTTTAAGAAGTCCAAGCGAACGGTAGACCGCATCCTCGAGGGCGTCGCGGTCGATAGTGCCACGGGCCTTGAGCTCCTTTTCAATGACCTGTTTTGTCACAGCCGAAAGATTTTCGATTGCAGATTTTTCGTCAATTCCCAGCGTAATTTGGTTTGAAAGCTGGTAGAGCGAGCCGTCGGCACCCGAGCCTTCTCCGTAGGTCCCCCTAAGTGTAAGGCCGATTTTGCCCACCGCCCGGCTGAGCGACTCAATGCCCTTTGCCGCCTCAAGGGCCGGCAGATGTATCATGACCGAAGCTCTCATACCGGTACCGAGGTTTGTGGGGCATTCGGTAAGGTAACCGAGATCTCTGTCAAAGGCAAAATGAAGCTTTTTTTCAAGCTCGGTTTCAATGCTGTCGGCAATTTCATAGGCCTTTTCAAGGGCAAGACCGGCGCAAAGAACCTGAATACGGACATGGTCCTCCTCGCAAAGCATTATGCAAACCGAGCGGTCTTTATTCATAATTACGGCGTGTCCGTCATTTTTTTCGGCAAATTCGGGGCTGATAAGGTGCTGTTGACAAAGAGCAAGCCGTTCGGCCTTTGACAGGGAAGACAGCTCGACCAAATCAAAGTCGTTTTTATTTGGCAAAGCGTCCCAGACCTCCTTGTTAACACAGTTGAGCTGATCGGCCGTCATTCTCGAAGGGAAGGGATAGTCCTTAAGGTTTCTTGCCAGGCGGATTCTTGTGCTGATAATGATATCTCCCTGCTCTCCTTTTTTCGCATACCATTTATTTTTGCTCATCGTGCTCACCCTCCAATGCCTTTATCTCGTCTCTGTATTTTGCCGCCTGCTCATATTCCTGAGCGTCCACGGCGGATTGCAGCTTGTTTTTAAGTTCTTCGAGTTTTTGAAGCTTCTTGTCCTCTTCCGAAAGCTCGGTTTGGGGAGCTTTACCGGTATGGGAGGCTCTTCCGTGTATGCGCTCGACTGTGGGAAGAAGCTGTTTTTTAAATGTGTCGTAACATTTCGCACATCCAACCCTTCCGCTGTCGGAAATTTCCGCAAAGCTTACGCCGCAGAAGGGACAACGTAGCGTGTCGGAGGCGGGTTTGTGGGAGGAAGGCCCCAAGAAGGGGAGTCCCATCAGCGACCCGAAAAGCCCTCCGTCGCCAAATGCACCAAATGAGGGGAAGGCATTAACGCCGCTTTGTGCGGCACATTCGCTACAATAATGATGTTCCTCGTAAACTCCGTTAATGTTCTTTTTAATGTGGGTTGTTGCCTGTCTTTTTCCGCATTTTTCACAAAGCATATATATCTTCCTTTCGTTTAACAGATAAGCATTTGTTTAAGAATGTTTGCCCGAAGAGCGTTTCGCAGCTCTAAGGGAAGTCCCCGATAGCAATGATCGTTCATTGCCGCCAGCATGACCGCCGCGCTGTCGCCCGAAATAAAGCCCTGTTCGGCCAAATTTCCGATGACCGCCTTGGCGGTAGGGAAGTCAATGCTGTTTCCTATGGAATTGACCAGATGCATAACGGCGGTCGAGCGATCGACCCGAACCCTCGTTATGCGGATATAGCCGCCGCCGCCTCGCCTGCTTTCGACCGTGTAGCCGTGTTCGGGAGTAAATCTCGATGTAAGCACATAGTTTATCTGGCTTGGTACGCATCCGAGGTCTTCGGCCAGCTCCCCCCGTTTTATCTCGGCAAAGCCGTCCTGCTCATTGAGCAGCTCCAGTATCCTTTGCGCCACCATATCGCTCATTCTCATTTTTCCATCAATCCTTTTCTCATATACCGGTCGAGAGGCCTTTTGGCAGAGCTCCTTGCGCGGCGATGTTTTGCGCCGGGGAACAAACTGTCTTTATAAGACCTTTTCGGAAAGGTTTTTTTCTTTCTGTTTAACAGTATAGAACAAAGGTCAAAGAATGTCAAGGTCAAAGAAGGTCAAATTTACAAAATGTTCACAACTTTTTTTGCCTGAAAATTCAAGAACCGTCCAAAACCCCATGAATCAAGGGGTTTGAAAAAGGTGAGAAGGAAAAAGCTTTTTGAAAAAATCTTGACCAAAAGAGCGAACACAGATATTTTTGACCGAAATGTCAGATAAAAAACAAATATCCCGCCGAAAACGACGGGATATAAATCAGATATAAATCATATAAATGGAATTTCTTTTGCCCTTGGGACAAAAGGGGATTATCTTGTTAAACAGGCGGAAAATGCCGGGAATTCAGTTTGCCTTAAATGTCAGTTGGGTACCACGGGGAATTCCGCCAATAGATTCCAGGTAACCGATAGAGGCATCGGCCGAAGCGACCGACAGGGTGTTTTCGTCGGTTCGTGTCAGGACAAGCTTGTCACCGTTTATTCCGGTAGCCGTGACGGTGGTTCCATCTTCCTCCACCGAAACAACGTCGCTTCCGTCGCCCATGGCCATATAGTAAAGTTTTCCTTCAAAGGATACACAGTAATCCTGGGCCTCATTTATAATATAGTCTCTCATATCGGCCGGTAAATTGTCAACCAAGTCACCTTGGCTGTGTTCCACCTTCATACCTAAGGAGTTGTTCAAGACTACTTCTACGCAAAAGAGAGTATTGTCTTTTAGGAATTTAGTATGCCAGCCGCCGACCTTGGATTTAACAGAGGTATAGGACACGAAATTCGGGTCCTTTCCGCCGCAAACGGTACAGATTCCGTTTGAATAGTTATGCCCGAGAGCACTGCCCGTGGTTGCCCCGCAGGAGCATTTGCCGGGTTCTGTGCAGGTGGCGGAAGAATAGGAATGTTGATGTTGCTGCTGAGCCTGGGGTCTGCTGCTTTGGGGAGCGGAGGTCTGTCCGACAGTCGAATTTGCTGCGGCAGAGGAGCTTTCGGCTTGGGATTCCTCCGCCGTCTTTAAAGCGTCTTGGGCAACCGAGGCGGTAATCTCAACCGTCTTTTGGCTGTCGGCAAACACCCTGTTTGCAGACTCCTTGGCTGTGTTCAAAATGCCGTCAACATTGACGGTTTCGTCCTTAATTACGGTAATTTGGAAATCTACCGTTGCATTCTCCTTGACAAAACCGCCCTTGTCGGCAGCCTCCACAATGCTGTGAATGACCGTTTCCAAATCGCCGGTAAGGCTTTCAATGTCAGATGTAATGCTCTTGGCGTCGTCGTTTATCGGCACAACCGCCAAAACAGCACCCTGTTCGTCAAGGTAAAGCTTAAACTCGGGATTGATGGTCACAAGCAAAACCGATGCATAGTTTTCGGGAACGGTAAATGCAACCGTTTCGGTGCTCGAGACGTCGGACTGGGGCTGGTCTTCAGCTTGCTTTTTGCTTTGGCAAGCCACCAGAGAAAGAACAAGGGATACCGCCATTAACAGCGCCAATAACTTTTTCATAAATATCATCCTTTACTGAAATTGAGGGTGACGTTTGCTTTTCAGCATCTTGCGTTTCCAAAGCAGGAAAAGCTACTCTTCCCAATGCCTTTATACTTAACAGAAAGGCCTGCCCGAGGTTGAGATTATAAGGGAGATTGAGAGTTGCCGCGACAGGGTTTTAGGCGTTTGAGAACAAAACCAAGAAGAAAAGGCAAAAATCATACGGGCTTTTTAACATTATATATTGTTTTATCTTATTTGTCAATTATAGCCTTCTGTGCCGGCAGGATTGCTTGACGGTAGCGAGACGGCAAAAAAGATGCCCTTTAAGGTCGAGCCGCAAAGACAAAAA
>CABMOR010000005.1 GCA_902388225.1 uncultured Oscillospiraceae bacterium
CTCGACGGTTATAAGCGTACCTCCCACATGGTCGAGGCGATAGCTGTTATGAAGACCGGTTTTCAGTCCGAAGGTATACCGTATGTCTCCGTCAAGAAGGCTCAGGCTGTTTTCGTGTTCATGTCCGAAAAACATACCTCTTGTGCCCACGCGGCGGGCGGCATCGTCAAAGGAATGGTCAGCGTCCACCGGCACGGTATCCTCAAAATTGTCCATAGCTCCGAAATCCCCGTCACCGTTTTTGTCCAGCCTGCGGTTTTGGTTGCCGTATCTTTCGACAAACAGCTCGCAAATCCTGCTTGGAGCTATATGAAAAAACGCAAGAGAGCAAAGCTCCCTATTGCCGTAAAAATCCTTTGCATTATTGACCGTTTGCTCATACCACCCTATTTGGTCGGGGAAAATTCCTTCCTCCTGCTTTATATAATCAATATCCACATTGTCGGCCATCATTCCCTCTCCGAGGGTTCCGGGGTTGTTAAAAACATGACAGCCGTTGGTATCCAGCATCATGAGAAGCACCTCGGCCTTTCCCTGACGGGTGACCGACACACTGAAATTACAGTTTCCGGTGACATTGCCTCTGGCAAAAACACAGTGTTCCGCCGCCTCAAGGCATTTGCACTGCCAATTTACTCCCTTGGCACTCTCGTTGTCGTGGTTTCCGAAAACCGGAATCCAGGGAAGGCGGTATTTTTCCATTTCCTTTATAAATCTCGTGAAAAGAAGGCCGCTGTCGTCGGTCTCGCCGTAGACAATATCTCCGGTTACGGCGATTATGTCCGGTTTTGTCGCTTCCACCACGCTGTTCATAAGGTCATACACCCTATAATCGTCGTCAAAAATACCGTCCCCGAAATAACATCCCTTAATCTGGTCATGGCGAATGGAGGTTCGGGCGGTGAAAATGTCGGTAAGCTGAGGGTCGGTAAACTGAAGAATTTTGACCGGACCTTTGTGAGAAATTCCAATTTCAAAATCGGTGGCCTGTCCCTTATTTACTGTTGCTGACATATGCTTAAACTCTCCCGGCTATTTATCCTGATATTTTTTGAATTTTTCATATGCCTCTTCGTTTTTCTTATAGTCTCCTCCCGCAAGGGCGGTAAAAAGAAGGGTGGGAAGCACAAGACATATGGGCATAAATATCATCCAGTTTCTGTTGAAAACATTTGAAAAGGAATCGGAAACATATTGGATAAAGTAAAGGGCAAGAAAAATTATACATCCCACAATGACCCCCTTAAGAGCCTCAACGACAATGTATCTCTGCTTGCTGTCCATTCGCTTTTTCTCCCATGCAAGGGCCTTGGGATATGTGTATCCGTCGATTTCAAAGGGCATGTTGTTTTTGACCGAAATGCCGTTCACAAAGCAGTCGTAATCATATTCCCCGTTCTTTTCGAGTATGAGAATTATGACCGGTATACCCTCTGCTTCAAACATAAACCGGGCTCCTCCCGAGATTATGGAAGAAGCGGTCTCAATTCTCTTTCCGTCCAGGGAAATCTCCCCGTCACACACCTCGTCATCGTGGGCGATGTCTATTCTGTGGGTATTTCCCCCAATTTCAACATTGATGTAAAGCTCATTCTTTGCCATTGCAGATCCCCCTTTTTGCACAGTATATCATATTTTTTCCAATATATCAAGACGGAAAACCTCCCAATATACTTTCTCCGTTGGCTAAATGGCAGAAATATTATTCTTTTTTTCTTCTTTTGCTCACCAAGCAACCGAAAATCCCGTTTAAAATACTTTTTAAACCTTCTTTACGGCCATTTAACATTTCTTCAATCATTTTTCAATGTTTTATGCTATAATGAAATCGGGAGGCGGTGAAATGCGGCTTTTACTTGTGGAAGACGAAAAAAGAATGTCACAGGCTCTTTGTCAAATTCTGCATCTCAGCAGGGAGCACAACAAGGCCAAGCTGTCGGTCATAAATGCCGGAGAGGAAATTCCTCTTCAAGAGCGTTCCCGGATTTTCGAGAGATTTTACCGTATGGACACCACCCGAAACGGTGAAGACAAACACTATGGGCTCGGTCTTGCCATAGCCAAATCCGCCGTAACCGCTCACAAGGGGCAAATCGAGGTGTTCTGCCACGACGGCCTTATAGACTTCAGGGTAATTCTGCCGATTTCATAATGTCGGAATTTTTTATTCAGTAAAACTTCAATCTTCCTCCTGTACAATGGTTACATCAAGTACAGGAGGCTTTTTGTTTAAGGCCGAATGGGAAAGGAGTTTAGGTTGTGAATTACCGGCACGAATGGAAACACGAAATCAGCTACGGCGACCTGCTCGTCCTGCGTCGGCGGCTTTTGGCCGTGGCAAAAAGGGGCAGTCAGAATTCCTCTTCTTCCGACAGCCAAAACAGCGTTCCAAGCCAAACCGACAGCCCCCTTGAAAGCTTCGGTCAAACTCCCCGGAAAGCCAAGGACGGCAATATGTTCACAGCAAAACCGCAGGAAGATATGCAGAAAGGTCAAATTTCCGAAGGACAAATGACCGGCGCTATGCCGGAAGGTAATATGCCGTCAGGGCAAATACCGGGAGGTATGCAGGGCGGCCTGACCGGTTCAAGCGACGATGTTTTGCTTAAATATATCGACGACAGCTTTGACAGCTATTCCAACATCTTCGACAACGCCAAAACCGATATTACCGACGCCGACAAATCCCGCCTCATAAGCTCACTTAAAAATCTGAGCAGCGGTGAGAACCTTGAAAACACCCTTGACATCGATGCCGTCATACGCTACTTTGCGGTTCATAACTTTGTGCTGAATTTTGACAGCTATACCGGCTCTTTGATTCACAACTATTATCTCTATGAACAGGACGGTCAAATGGAGATGATACCATGGGATTACAACCTTGCCTTCGGGGGATTCCGGTCTGCAAGCGATGCAACCGCCCTCGTAAACTATCCCATTGACTCTCCGGTTTCGGGCGGAAGCATCCAGGACCGACCCATGATTGCTTGGATTTTTGAAAATGAGCAATACACAAACCTTTACCATGAGTATTTTTCCGAGTTTATTTGCCAATATTTCGACAGTGGCTATTTTGAAACCATGATGGATGATGTAATCCAAATGATTTCTCCTTATGTTGAAAAGGATCCCACAAAGTTCTGCACCTATGAGGAATTTGAGACCGGCGCTTACACACTCAAGCAGTTTTGTCTGCTCCGTGCAAAAAGTATAAAAGCTCAGCTTAGCGGGGAAATAAGCTCCACCTCCGAAAACCGGGAGAACGACAGCCTAATTGACGCCGGCGACCTTCAGATAAGCAATATGGGTGCCATGAGCGGCGGCATGGCCGCAAGAGGCGAAAGAGAGCAAAGTTTCAGCGGCGGCTCGGGCGGGCAAGACTTAGAGGAGTCCCCGCCTTTTGACCTGCAAAACAGCACAGCCTCTCCTCAAACCCCCTTGGGAGGCACCGACGGCACAGCCGGTGATTCTTTTGGCAGGAAAAACTCCCAATCGCCGGACAACAGCGATTCCGACAGCCCTCTTCCTGAGCTTTCCGACAAAAATTCGTCAAGCGCCTCTGAGGAGTTTGGCGGACAAACAAAAAGAGCAGAAAATGATTTTGACCGATCGGCGGATCAAGCGGCCCCCGACAAACAACAAGGTCTCTCTTTGTCATCAATTATATGGCTGGCCGTCTGTTCTGCCCTGCTTTTGGCAGGAATTATATTTGCGGTGCTTTTTAAACGGCGTAAATAAAACCCCTTTAGAGGTTTGGTAATGCACACCTTTCATGGCGATTCAAGCCCCCGGCTTAGTCGGAGCTCCTGACTGTCTGTGACAAAGAAAAAATCCCGAATGTAAAAACATTCGGGATTTTTGGAGCTGCTAGGCAGACTCGAACTGCCGACCTCGTCCTTACCAAGGACGCGCTCTACCACCTGAGCCATAGCAGCATGTGGCGACCCGGATGGGGATCGAACCCACGACCTCTAGCGTGACAGGCTAGCGTTCTAACCAGCTGAACTACCGGGCCACATGCCTTTGGCGATGTGTTCAACTCACAACCGCTCCACTATTATAATAACTAAAAGATCATTTGTCAATAGTAAATTTTTAAAATTAGATTTTTTTTGACTTTTCCCGTAAATGCTCTCTGCCCTTTAAATACACCTTTCCCGCTCCCAAGCCGTTTTTTAATTCGGTGTAAAAAAGCCCTTTTTACGGCAAATTTTTCAAAAGCTACTCTGTTGCCGTTATGGTTCCGCCGCCAAGCACGGTATCTCGGTCATAAAGCACAAGGGCCTGGCCTGTGGTCACCGCCCGCTGGGGCTCATCAAATACAAGTTTAACACAACCCTCGGAAACCGCCTCGGCCACGGCCGGGCTTTCCTTTGCGCGGTAACGGGGCTTTGCGGTCACCGAAACCTTGCCCTTAAAGGGAATTCCGGACACAAAGTTAAAATCCTCGGCAATGACGGTTTTGGTGTAAAGACCGCTTTCGGGAGAAAGTATGACCTGATTTTTTCCCATATCCTTGCCCTTTACATAAAGGGGGGCGGCAAGAGACAGGCCAAGTCCCTTTCGCTGTCCAACGGTATAGCGAATAAGCCCCCGATGGCGGCCGATCACATTACCCTCATCGTCCACAAAATCTCCTTCGGGAAAAGTTTTCCCGGCATACCGCTGGATAAAATCGGCGTAGGACTCGTTTTGAACAAAACAGATGTCCTGGCTGTCATGCTTCTTTGCGTTTACAAATCCGTAGCTTTGAGCAAGCGCCCGAACCTCGTCCTTGCTTTCAAAACGTCCCAGGGGAAATTCGGTGTGGGCGAGCTGCTGCTGGTTTAAAAAATAGAGCACATAGGACTGATCCTTGTCAGGATTTTTGGCCTTTTTAAGCAGGTATTTTCCGCTTTGCGGGTCAAACTCCACCCTTGCATAATGCCCGGTCACTATTTTGTCACAGTCCAAAAGCTCGGCCCGTTTGTAAAGCTTTTCAAACTTCATAAATCGGTTGCAGTCGATGCAGGGATTGGGGGTGTCTCCCCTTTCATACGACGCAACAAAACGGCCGATAACCTCCCGTCCGAAATCATCGGTAAAATTAAAGACCCGATAGGGTATATCAAGACGGCGGCAGACGCTGGCGGCGTCTTCGGCGTCCGAAAGGGTACAGCAGGCCTTTTCCGACAGATTCACACATCCGCTATCATACAGCTTCATGGTCACTCCCATGCAGTCGTATCCGGCCTCGACGGTCAGGGCGGCAGCTACCGAGCTGTCCACCCCTCCGCTCATTGCAATAAGGGCTTTTTTTGTCATATTATCCGCCGTATTCAATCATCCTGTCGATGCATTTCTTGGCCGCAAGCCTGGTCTGCTCGTCCAGAACTATCTCCTCGCCGCCCTCTTTACAGCAGTTAAGAAGGTCGGCAAGGGTTGTAATCTTCATATTATGACATACAAGGTCCTTGGAGAGAGGATAGAATTTTTTGTCGGGGCAGTCATATTCAAGATGCTCGGTTATGCTGTTCTCGGTGCCGATAATAAATTCCTTGGCATCGGAATTTTTGGCATAATCCATAATTCCGCTGGTCGAGCCGACATAATCGGCCAAGGCCACAACCTCTGGAATACATTCGGGATGAACAAGGAAAAGGGCGTCGGGATGTTCGGCCTTGGCCTTTTCCACGTCCCTTACCTCCATCTTGGCATGAGTAGGACAGCCGCCGTGCAAAAGCTTTATATTTTTGTCGGGAAGCTGATTCTTTATATATGTGCCGAGATTTATGTCGGGAATAAAGAGAATGTCTTTCTCGGGCATTGCGGTCACAATTTTAACGGCCGAGGAGGAGGTTACGCACACATCGCAAACCGTCTTAAGCTCGGCGGTGGTATTGATATAGGCCACCACGGCATATCCCGGATTCATCTGCTTAAGCTGTTCGATTATCTCCCTGTCCATCTGTTCGGCCATGGGGCATCCTGCATCCTTATTTGCAAGATAAACCGTCTTTTGCGGCGAGAGAATTTTGACAGTCTCGGCCATAAAACGCACTCCGCACATAATAACCGTCTTGTTTTTGACCGTTTCGGCCTTTTTGGCCAGAGCATAGCTATCGCCCACGAAATCGGCCACCTCGGTTATCTCTCGGCGCTGGTAGGAATGTGCAAGAATACATATATCCTTTTCCTTTTTAAGCCTGAGTATCTCATTTTGCATATCAAGAATTTTCATTTTCTTCACCCTTCAGTTTTTGCAGAGTATTTCTTATAACCTCAACTGCGATCTTGGGGTCTTCAACCCCCTCCAAAGCCGACTCTATAGGACAGGGGCCGTCGGCTCTGCGGTTCATAACAGTCCTGACCGATCTTTTGAAATAAATTGTTATTCCGTTTTTTTTCAGCAGTTCAATAGCTCCGAGACTTATGACCTTGGCATATATTTCGGTCACTCCCAAAATTATATACAGAAAGGCCGAACCCCGACCCAAAACCCTGTCAGCGGCCGAAAACCCCGATGCCGATTTGCCGGCATCTACCAACTTTAAAAGAGGAAGCACTCCGCGGTCGGTGGAGGTGAATATGTCCTGTTCCTTGATAATGGCACAGGTATAGTCACATTCTTCAACATAATATTTGGCTTTTAAAAGATCATGCGTCACGTCTCTCACCTGCCTTTTAAGAATTTTATAACAAGGCAAATAACGGCAAAATCCTTTGCCGCTTTTTTAGTCTTGGCCTTTTAAAACCGTCGGCAAAACGGCCGAAAGGACATGGTTTTTAATTCACCCATTAAAATCTCTACCGTTCATTTTAACATAACACTTGAATCCTGTCAACGGATAATGCCGTTAATCGGGCGACACTTGACGGGAAGAATAAAAAGGTATAAAATATTTTCGGGAGGTATTGCCATGAAAGCCACCGTAAAACAGTATGAAAAATACACAGAGGATTTTTGCAAATTCGCACATTCCAGCCCCGACCCTTTTCACGCCGCGGACAATGTTAAAAACGAGCTTGAAAAGCAGGGCTTTATCAGACTTTACGAAACCGAGGAATGGGAGCTTTCCCCGGGAAAAGGTTATTTCTTTATACGAAACGGATGTTCACTTGTGGCCTTTAAACTGCCAAAGGACGATTTTTGCGGATATAACATTTTTTCCTGCCACGGCGATTCTCCTGCCTTTAAAATAAAGGAAAATCCCGAACGGGTATGGGAGGGCGCATATGTCACCCTTAATGTGGAGAGATACGGCGGAACGGTTCCCTATCTGTGGTTTGACCGTCCCTTGTCTATTTCGGGCAGGGTTTTTGTAACAGAAGGGTCGACGGTACATTCAAGACTTGTGGATTTAAAAAGGAATCTGCTCTGCATACCCAGTATTGCTCCCCACTTGCGCTCGCCGGAGGAAATATACTCCAAGGTCAAAATTCAAAAGGAAATACAGCCGCTCATAAGCAGTGACAAGGATTTTTCGGTCAAAAAGCTTGTGGCAAACGAGCTTGGCGTCAAGGAGCAGGACATAGTTTCCCATGATTTATATCTTACCCCTTTTGAACAGGGAATAATCTTTGGACAAAACCGAGAATTTTTCTCAAGCCCCCGAATCGACGATTTGCTTTGCGCTTTTGCAGGGCTTTCGGGCTTTTTAAAGTCGAAAAACAGCCCGTCGGCCGGTGTATTCGCCCTTTTTGACAACGAGGAGGTGGGAAGCGGCACCCGGCAGGGAGCCCTTTCAGATATGCTTCGCCTGACCTTCGAGCGCATAAGCCTTTGCCTGAAAAGGACCAAGGACCGACCCTGCGCCGACCTTGCAAACAGCTTCATGGTTTCGGCCGACAACGGTCATGCCCTTCACCCGGGCTTTCCCGAAAAATCCGACCCCACCAACCGTCCCACCCTCGGAGGGGGTATTCTCATAAAACATTCAGCCAACCAAAAATACACAACCGACGGACTATCGGCCGCAATTTTCAAAACAATACTCCAAAAAGACAAAAAAATCCCGTTCCAGGATTATGTCAATCATTCTGACATTGCCGGAGGAAGCACCCTTGGAAATCTGGCCGACCGTCAGGTTTCGGTTGCAACGGTAGACATCGGTGCGGCTCAGCTTGGCATGCATTCTCCCCTTGAAACCGGTTCGGTCAGGGACGCTTTACAACTTTCTAAGGCAGCAGAGGCCTTCTTCAACTCCCGCATAAAACTGAAAAAAGACGGAGGGTTTTCTGTCGATTGAATCAATCAGAACAAATGAAGTCCCAAATCGGTTTAGACTTTTAGAAGAAAAAAACATCTCAGTGATATTTCGGCAGATAATCTCCGTGAGCCTCGATAAGGTCGTCTACCATTTTCTTTATGGTGTCTATATCGAGTTCGGAAGAGGTGTGTGGGTCAAGCATGGCCGCCTGATATATGTGCTCCAATTTTCTTGTCCGAGCCGCCTCAACGGTAATAAGCTGAGGATTGATGTTGGTCATATTCATTGCGGCAAGCTGAACGGGAAGCGTCCCTACACGGCAGGGATGAACACCCTGACCGTTTACAAGACAGGGGACCTCAACGCAGGCTTCCTCGGGAAGATTGGAGATTATGCGGTTTGTATTAAGAACATTGCCCCCTATCTGATAGGGTGTGCCGGTAACTACCGATTCCATAATCCGTGATGCGTATTCCGGTGAGCGCTCATGCTCCTTAACCCCCAGTTCAAGCAACTGCGCATACTCCTTTTTCCATCCCTCAATCTGATTTACACAGCGGCGGGGATACTCGTCGAGGGGGATATTGTATTTCTCAATAAGTTCGGGGTATTTGCTTTTTATGTAGAAATTGCTGTACTCGGCATTATGTTCGCTCGACTCGGTACAGTAGTAACCGAAATTCTTGATGTACTCAAGTCTGACCTTGTTTTTACATTCAGGATCTGCGATTTTATCATCAATCTTAGATTTGATTAGGGGATAGAGGTCAAGGCCGTTTTTGTCCTTGAGTTCGAGCAGCCATGCCATATGATTGATCCCGGCAATGAGTTCCCGTCTACCCTCTAACTTGTCCTCCATGCCCACTTCCCTTAAAAGGGATTCCGAGCACACCTGAACGCTGTGGCAAAGACCGACGGTGTTGACGCCGGTGTAACGCTGCATATACCCCGTGAGCATGGCCATGGGATTTGTGTAGTTAAGAAAGAGTGCGTCGGGACAAACCTCCTCCATATCTCTTGCAAAATCCTCGAGAACAGGAATGGTTCTGAGCGCACGCATAATACCGCCTATACCCACGGTATCGGCGATGGTTTGGCGAAGTCCGTATTTTTTCGGAACCTCAAAGTCGATGACGGTACAGGGGTCATATAAGCCCACCTGAATTGCGTTTACAACGAAGTCGGCGCCTCTGAGGGCATCCTTCCTCTGCTCCGCACCGAGGTAGCACTCGATTTTTCCGTATCCGCCTTTTTGCTTTCTCATTGCCTCTAATATAACACGGCTCTGTTCCAGACGCTCGCCGTCAATGTCGTAAAGTGCAAAAACACTGTCTCTGAGAGCCTCAACGCACATACAGTCGCCTATAACATTTCTTGCGAAAACCGTACTTCCCGCTCCCATAAATGTGATTTTCATAAAAGCCCTCCTTGTTTATTAAAACCATTGTAACACACCTGCTGTAATAAAGCAAAAAATTGCGGCCGGGATTAGCTGTCGCCAGATAAGGATGTTTTTATATAGGGTACGGTGCAACTAAAATTGTTTACACCGTATCCCTTTGTTACGCCACAAATTTGAAATCCTGCGGGTTGTTCCGTATTTCTTCCATCGTGGCAAGTATTTCTTTTTCGGTGGGAATGTCACGGATATAGTGCATGGCACATTCCCCTCTGCCGGATTTATATTGGGAACAGCGGAAATGCTCCTGTTTCCTTTTCATGCTCTTGGCGGCGGCAAAGTGCATTTTCGCTTTGCAGTCATAACAATATACTAATCCCGAAAAGAGGCTTGTCCTGCCGGTTTTCAAGGATATACCCGACGGTCGCCTGCTCCCATCCATAAGGGTTTTTCGGGACTTTCTGTGCGTGTTTCCTGCCGACGGATTCAAAATAGGCGGCGGGGACAAGTACCGGTTCTTCCTCAAGCTGCCTTGCAATCTGCATCGGGCCTTTCCCTGCAAGGCACAGGGCAAAAATCTTCCTTACGGTTTGTGCCGCCGGTTCGTCGATTACCCATTGTTTCGGGTTATCTTCCGATTTCCTGTAACCATAGGGTACGATAGAAGCGATACGCTCACCGTGTTCCGCTTTGGACTGCCACACCGCACGGATTTTCTTGGAGGTCTGCGACGCATACCATTCGTTGAAAATATTGTGGAAGGGCATCATCTCCACGCCGTCGCCGGTCAGCGTGTCTACACGCTCCTGTATGGCGATAAAACGGATACCCAGCGACGGATACACTACCTGCGTAAGCCTGCCCATTTCCACCTGTTCACGACCGAAGCGGGAGAGGTCTTTGACGATAATCGTGCCGATTTCGCCATTTTCCGCCATACGCTCCATACGCATAAAATTTGGTCGTTGGAAGGTCGTCCCCGATACTCCGTCATCCACAAAAAACATTGTGTTGGCATATCCTTCTTTTTTAGCGAAATCCTGTAAAACCTGCTTTTGGTTCGTTATGGAATTGGATTCCTCGTCTTTATTATCGTCGTCAACCGACAGCCTACAGTACAACGCCATGATTTTTTCTTCTGTCTGCCAGTTTATTTTCGTTGCTGTTGTCATTATTTTTTGCTCCTTTCCGACAACCGGGCATAGCAAAGGCAAATACGGTTTACTATGCCGGATTGTCTTTTTCCAATGTGCGGACTGCTAAATCAGCTTTTCGGACAATATCAGTTCCTTAAACTGTTCTAATACGCTTTGTTTTCCTTTCTTGCCGAAATGAGTATGAACCTCGTAAGTCGTGCCGCCGATTTTAAGGGAAAACTCGTTTTCACCGCTGAACCGCACCAATCGTCCGCTGTCAATGCGGATGTCGGGACAGCGGGGCAGTATTTCCTGAGATAAATTGATATGGGTGGTTTCGTCTATCGGCTCAGGCGGCAGCATATACACCACATTCTGGCGTTATGCTCAATGATATTTTTCTCTTTTTCGCTCACTTGGATAAACAGATTTTTGTTCTTGGCTTCGTTCATAACATCAGTCCTTTCTTTGTTTTCTTTAACGGGTTTTTGGGGGTCCCTAAAGTGAAATCGGAGCAGCCTTCCGATTTCGGCGGAAACTGTCAATACAGTTTCCCTGCTTGCTACGGTATGCGACACTCTTTCTGCCGCATACCGTCTGTTATTTTCCGCCGATCTGTCTGAATGTCGTTTTTCTGTTCCTGCCCCCATCCCAGGCGG
Source organism: uncultured Oscillospiraceae bacterium (assembly GCA_902388225.1). Classification (GTDB taxonomy): domain Bacteria; phylum Bacillota; class Clostridia; order Oscillospirales; family Acutalibacteraceae; genus UMGS1484. The sequence continues at coordinate 11,387 of CABMOR010000005.1, forward strand.
CGTTGCTTCGCTCGCTCTCCCAAAAAAGAGGTCATCGCAAAGTCATATTCCATTCATCCGGTCATTCAGTTGTAACCGACGTTTGGGCAACAAAAAAAGCCGGCACATAAACATGTACCGACCACCCGAAAAAGGATAGATTTCTCCCTTTGCGTGTTTGGTATCACATTCATGTAACCGGCTTTGAAATTCAAAGTCGAAACTGTCCTTTACGCTTATCTGTTGCCGACAGTTCAGAGCAATTCAGAAGCGGCGGCATTTTCGCTTAGCATAGCCGCAACGTTATCCGACATAAAGTCGTCCCATCAAAGTCTGTGATGAAATTTATGTATTCGGTTGTAGCTCTCTGTGAGCGTATTTTATTATACAGTACCGGAACAAGTGTTTGTCAATACTTTCCAAAAAATTTTTTGAATAATTTTTTCGGAAGGTGGGAATACTATTTTTTTATGCGTACAGAAAGAGCCGACAAACCTGCGATTGCTCACTCTTTCATCGGCTCTGCGTCTTATGTGGCTGTCTCTTTGATAATATGTTGCTCAGTTTGAGAGATCATTCCTGACTCGACAAATTTGATTCAGTTCCTATTTGCTCTCGGAGCAAGAGTTTCCAATATGCTCTTTATGTCAAAGGAAGAAAACTATGGGAAATTCCGATATTGCACAACATAATGCTTCATTTACAGCAACACATGGCCGATCCGGATACCTTTTTGCGCCCCATGTTTTAAGGCTTACAAAAGCATTTCGCTTACTTAAAACAGGAATTAACGTCTTTTACATAAGGAATTTACTGCGACGATAAGGGATATAACAAGCGCAAAAATATAATTTTTTTATTGTTTCGTGCGGATTTTATTGCATTATAAGCACAGATTTGTTATACTAATATATAATACCTTGAAGAAGTTTAAGGAGGCACAACATGGAAAACACCACTCAGATATCCTATGACCGTTTATGGAAACTATTGATTGATCGTAAACTGAAAAAGAAAGGCTTGCAAGAACTAACGCACCTTAGCCCTTCGGTGATTACGAAAATGGGCAGGAACGAGTCTGTTCACTTGGATACATTAGCAAAAATTTGTTATGCTCTGCGATGCAACATCGAAGACATTGTTGAAATAAAGCTGAAAGGAGAATAGCAATGGCGAATTTTACAAGGAATGCAATAAAATCCTCCTTTTTGAAGCTATTAAATGAACGACCGCTTTCCAAAATCACTGTAAAAGACATTGTATCTGACTGCGGCGTCAATCGAAATACGTTTTATTACTATTTTGAAGATATTCCCAAGTTGATCGAGGATATCATAGTAGAGGATGCAGAGCGTATTATACAGGACTTCCCGTCCGTGGCTTTGATTGAGGATTGCTTAAATGCCATGATCGATTTTGCTCTGGAACATAAGCGTGCCGTATTACATATCTACAACTCTATCAACCGGGACATCTATGAGCAGTACCTTTGGAGAATATGCGAACACACGGTAGAAAAGTATGTTGATACTGTTATGGATGGAAGAAATATCAACAAGACTGATGAGGATATCATTCGTCAGTATTTTGGCTGTGTGCTTTTCGGGATTGTAGCCGGATGGCTGAATAAAGGAATGAAGGAAGATATCCAGTTATCCTTCAAGCGCCTGTGTGAATTACAACAAGGAACTGTTGAAGAAATGATCCGCCGTTGCGAGGAAAGAAAATAAACAAGTCAGACATTTTCCTTTGTCTGTCTGTTTTTCAGTCAATGAGTGCCCTGTGCCTGATTTTCAGGCACAGGGCATTTTAATGCCCGTATTCAGAAAAACAGGACGGCGCTATAATACTATCAGAAAACGAATGAGGAGGTTTGCCCTATGAAAATGCGTTCTGTAACACCAATGCGGATTGCAAAAATCGGCTATATTGTGATGTCCGTTATGTTTTGCATTGCCGGCGCTTTGTTCATTGCACTGCCGGATATTTCAATAACTATGATTGGTATATCCATGGGGATTGCAATGAGCGTATTCGGTATTGTAAAACTCGTTGGATATTTTTCAAGAGATTTGTTCCGACTGGCCTTTCAATTTGACCTGGAACTCGGCATATTGCTGCTTGTTTTGGGATTGATTGTTCTGATCCGACCGGATGATCTTATGCCATTCATTTGCATTGCTCTTGGAATTTCCATTCTGACAGATGGGCTATTTAAGGTTCAAATTGCTTTAGATTCCAAGAGATTCGGTATCAAAAGCTGGTGGGTGATTTTCGCTTTGGCGGTTGTCGCAGGGACTATCGGAGTGTTTCTTATTTTTCGCTCTTCAAAGAGCGCTCAGTTCCTGACGGTACTGCTCGGCGTTTCAATTTTAGCCGAAGGAATCTTGAATCTCTATACGGTAATCAGTACAGTGCTTATTATTAAGCATCAGCAGCCTGATGTTATTGAAATTGAGTATTCTGAAACCAAGTGAAAGGATAGGTGATGATTTATGCGTTTTTCAAAAGCGGTCGTAAAGCACCGCATACTGATTCTGATTGTTGTCCTTGTATTGATGATACCGTCCGTACTCGGAATGGCGGGAACCAGGATCAACTATGATATGCTCGACTATTTGCCGGAGGATATGGAAACGGTAATTGGGCAGAATGAGCTTTTAGAAGATTTCGGAAAAGGGGCTTTTTCCTTTATCATCGTGGAGGATATGCCTGATAAAGATGTGGCGGCTCTGAAAGAGAAAATCGAACAGGTTGATCATGTAGAAACGGTTCTTTGGTATGATTCTATAGCCGATCTTTCTATTCCGATGGAAATTTTGCCGGATAAAATCTACAACGAATTTAACACAGAGAACGCCACAATGATGGCAGTATTCTTTGATACCTCTACATCCTCAGACATTACCATGGAGGCGATTCGGGAGATTCGCCAGATTGCTGGGAAACAGTGTTTTGTCTCAGGTATGTCGGCGCTTGTGACTGATCTGAAAGATTTGTGTGAAAAGGAAGAACCGATTTATGTCGGGATTGCTGTGCTGCTCGCCTGTGTAGCCATGCTGGTGTTCCTTGATAGCTGGCTGGTTCCGTTTGTGTTTCTTGCCAGTATCGGTATGATGATTTTGCTCAATCTCGGAACGAACTATTTTATGGGCGAAATCTCTTATATCACAAAGGCGCTTTCGGCTGTTTTACAGCTTGCCGTTACCATGGATTATTCCATCTTCCTTTGGCATAGCTACAACGAGCAGCGAACACGGTGCGACGACAACAAAGAGGCTATGGCTGTTGCCATTAAAGAAACACTGACCTCTGTAGTTGGCAGTTCCATTACAACGGTTGCCGGGTTTATTGCGCTTTGCTTCATGTCCTTTACGATGGGGCGCGACCTTGGTATCGTTATGGCGAAGGGTGTGCTGCTTGGCGTCCTGGGCTGTGTGACCGTTCTTCCGGCATTGATTCTTGTGTTCGATAAACCCTTGCAAAAAACCAAGCATAAATCTCTCATTCCCAACATGGGCGGTTTTGCCAAAGGCGTTGTTCGCATATTCCCCGTGTTCATTGTAATCTTTGCTTTGCTGATCCCGCCGGCCTATTACGGTTACAGTAAAACAAATGATGAAGTTTATTATGACATGGGACAGTGCCTGCCGGAGGATATGGAATATGTAATTGCCAACAGTAAGCTGTCAGAGGATTTTGACATCGCATCGACCCATATGCTGTTGGTGGATGCAAATCTCCCCGCAAAATCCGTTCGCTCCATGATGAAAGAAATGGAGCAGGTAGACGGCGTGAAGTATGTTCTTGGGCTGGAATCCGTGATTGGCTCCCGTATACCGGAGGAAATTTTGCCGGAATCCATTACAAGTATTCTGAAAAATGATAAGTGGGAACTGCTGCTGATCAACTCTGAATATAACGTGGCAAGCGACGCGGTTAACGATCAAATTAGCGATCTGAATACAATCCTGAAAAAATACGATGAAAGCGGTATGCTGATTGGCGAAGCGCCCTGCATGAAAGACATGATTGAAACAACCTCTCATGATTTTCAAGTTGTCAATGCCATTTCCATCCTTGCAATTTTCATCATCATAGCTTTGGTGGAGAAAAGCTTGTCTTTACCGTTTATTTTGATCTCTGTAATAGAGGTTGCAATCTTTATTAACCTTGGATTACCTCACTATTTGGGTCAGAGCCTTCCGTTTATCGCCCCCATCTGTATCAGCACGATTCAGCTTGGTGCAACCGTAGACTACGCAATTTTAATGACGACTCGGTACAAGGCGGAGCGAATACGAGGGAATGGCAAGAAGGACGCTGTATGGACGGCGCTTTCCACCTCGATTCCGTCCATTATCGTATCGGGTATGGGACTATTTGCTGCAACTTTTGGAGTTGCGATTTATTCTGACATTGATATCATCGGTTCCATGTGTATGCTGATGGCAAGAGGCGCCATTGTCAGTATGCTTGCAGTTATCTTTATTCTACCGGCGCTTCTGCTCCTGTGTGATAAGATCATCTGCGCAACTACTTGGGGTATGAGAAAGAAAACTCATTTTACGGACGATTCCGGTCATGACGAAACGCCGATCAACTCAGAAAAATTGGAGGTACTTACGAAATGAAAAGGTCTATGATAAAGCCGATTGCAATCTGTCTTTGCATGATACTGCTTGTTAGTTCCAGTGTTGCAGCATTTGCACTGACAAACGAAAAAAAGGAAGAAGCTGAACAACCGCAGACTATGTCAACTGGCAATACTGCGGAGGAACAGAGCAATTCTAAGGATGAAACAGTATATGTCATAGCCGGAGCAGACGGCTCGGTACAAAAAATCATTGTCAGTGACTGGATTAAAAACACGCTTGGCAGTAACACGATCCGTGATAAGAGCGAACTGACGGATGTAGAAAATGTCAAGAGTGATGAAAGTTATACGCTTGGCAGCGATAATACTCGTGTCTGGGACGCACAAGGCCATGATATTTACTATCAGGGCAATATCGAAAAGGAACTGCCTGTTGGACTGTCCGTTACATACAAGTTGGACGGTAAAACAGTATCTCCTGCAGAATTGGCTGGGAAAAGCGGTAAGGTGACGATCCGTTTCGACTATACGAATCAACAATACGAGTATGTTGAGATTGATGGGCAAAAGGAAAAAATCTACGTGCCTTTTGCAATGCTTACGGGTATCCTGCTGGACAATGATGTTTTCACAAATGTAGAGATCACCAACGGAAAGCTCATTAACGATGGCAGCCGCACTGCCGTGATTGGTATCGCTTTCCCCGGACTTCAGGATAACCTTGCGATTTCTCCTGAGAAGCTGGAAATTCCCGATTATGTGGAGATTACTGCCGATGCAAAAAACTTTAAGCTTGGTATGACAATCACTCTGGCAACCAATGAGTTGTTTAACGAGATGGATGCGGATCATCTCGACTCGATCAGTGATCTGAGCGGTTCGCTTGGTGAAATGACAGATGCCATGGAACAGTTAATGGACGGTTCCTCCCAGCTTTACGATGGGCTTTCCACACTACTTGAAAAATCCGGAGAGTTGGTGGAAGGCATTGATAAATTGACCGCTGGCGCAGAAGCCTTAAAAACCGGCGCAGGTGATCTGGATACCGGTGCGGCCAAACTACAATCTGGTGCAGCACAATTATCCGAGGGATTAAATACGCTCGCGTCCAATAATGATTCGCTGAATGGAGGCGCTAAACAGGTATTTGAGACGCTGCTTTCTGCCGCCAATACTCAGCTTGCCGCTGCGGGATTAGATGTACCGGCATTAACGATAAGCAACTATGCCGATGTGTTGACTGGTGTGATCGCTTCTCTGGATGAAAATGCGGTCTACGAAAAGGCGCTTGCGGCAGTTACAGCGGCAGTCGAGGCACAACGCCCTTATATAGAGGGGCAAGTAACGGCGGCGATCCGTGTAGCAGTAACTGCGCAGGTAACGACTGCTGTAAGAGAACAGGTCACAATACAGGTGACAGAAGCAATTCATCAAACCATAACAGAACAAGTCATTTATGCTGCAACAGGAATGGATCAGGCAAACTACGACGCTGCGATCGCTGCCGGTATGATTGATGAAAAAACCCAAGCTGCGATCAATGCCGCAATTGCTGGACAAATGCAAAGTGAGTCGATTTTTCAGATGATTGAAGATAACACAACAGAACAGATGGCGTCAGAATCTGTTCAGGCGATGATCTCCGCAAACGTAGAGGAGCAAATGCAGAGCGATACGATAAAGGAAATGATTGCGACCAATACGGAATTGCAGGTACAAAAAGCGATTTCTGACAATATGGCTTCTGACGAAGTGCAAGCGCAGTTTGCTGCCGCCTCGGAAGGTGCAAAATCCGTGATTTCACTCAAAACATCGCTGGATAGCTATAACACCTTCTATCTCGGACTTCAATCTTATACGGCTGGTGTTTCTCAGGCTGCTGCAGGCGCAGGAGAATTAAAAGCCGGTACAGATGATCTGAAAAGCGGAACAAGCAAGCTATATGCCGGAGCCACTGAACTATACGACGGAATTCTTACTCTGAAAAACGGTACCCCCGCTCTTGTGGATGGTATTACACAGCTTCGGGACGGAGCAATGCAGCTTTCCGACGGTCTAAAGGAATTCAATGAGCAAGGCGTACAGAAACTTGTGGATGCAGTTGACGGCGATCTGACGGGACTTACCACGAGACTGCGGGCAACCATAGACGTGTCGAAAAATTACCGCTCTTTCTCAGGTATTGACGATAATATGGACGGTCAGGTAAAGTTCATTTATAGAACTGACGACATTGAATCGTAAGAGACATACACTTTGCTCGTACTCGCTGGAAGATAATCTTAAAAAACTGCATGAAAAGATTGATACTTCCGACGCTTTGTGGTATGGTCAGGATGAAAAGTAGATGTTAAACAAAGCGGCCACTACGGACTTAATTGATCTGTAGCGGCTGCTTTTTACTTGAGGAGTACAATATGGGTTTGATTGCAACATATTTTTTATGGTTTGGGGAATTGTAATCGCCAGCCTGCGCATATGTCCCGCCCATTTGCTCAAAAATTGTCTTTTCCGTGCTTTAAACCTCCGTTATCTTCATTTTGAATTTTTTGATAGGTGCGTTGATGATTTTGATTTCGCATATCTTTCGCCCTCCTTTGGCTATAGTGTAGCAAAAGATTTTCTGCTTTGCGAATGTGCGATTTTATTTTGGATATAGAGAAAGCCAGTGTAAAAAGCAAATCTGCCTTTTACGCTGGCTTTTGCCTTTGCTATCGCCCGTAAGTTGTATTTCAATATTTTTCTCAAATTTCTTCCTTATGTGGTGACAGCCTTCGGGAACGCCGGATAAGGAAGTTTTTATTCGGCGGCAGGGATTTTTCCCTGCCGCCGATAATGCGCAGCATTTTAATGTATATCTTTCTTCGTATATTTCAGATATGCAATAATTATTCCGCTGATTCCCAAGACTATACCGATAG
>CABMOR010000006.1 GCA_902388225.1 uncultured Oscillospiraceae bacterium
CGTGACAGATACATTTGAACTGTCTGTGGCAGAGCCCCTCTATAAAGTCGGCGACCTCGCCGCTTTTTTTTGCAAGAGGGAGATAACAGATAACCTGCGCCGTGCTGTCCCTAAGCCACATGGCGGGTATATCACCGGTTATGAGAAAGGTATCCTCCTTGCCGGCCGATTTTACGGTTGTTTCGGCCGTCACCGGAAAGCATTTTTCAAAAACCTCGGCCACCCGTGGCATGTTCGATTTTTTGAGTCTTTCGGCAACAGTCCTTGCCTCGTTTTTTATTTCATCAAGATACATTTCTCTACCCCTTTGCTTCAAGCCATGTCTTGCCTATATGGCAGTCGGCGGTCAGCGGCACCGAAAGCTTTACGGCATTTTCCATTTCGTATTTGAGTATTTGAGCCGCCCTTTCGGCCTCGCTTTCGGGGGCCTCCACAATAAGCTCGTCGTGAATCTGAAGTATCAGACGGGCCTTGAGCCCCGCCTCTTCAAGTGCCCTTTCCACATTTATCATGGCAATTTTTATAATGTCGGCGGCGGTGCCCTGAACCGGCATGTTGCGGGCCACCCGCTCGCCGAATGAGCGGGTCACGGCCGAAGACGCCGAAAGCTCGGGCAAGGGACGGCGGCGGCCGAAAAGGGTTTGGACATATCCCGCCTTTTTCGCCCCCTCTACCGTATTTTCCATATACGATGAGACCCCGATGTATGTCTCCATGTAACTGTTGATATAGTTTTTTGCCTCGCCAAAGGAAATTTTAAGGTCTTTTGAAAGGGAAAACGCCCCGATACCGTACACTATCCCGAAATTTACCGCCTTGGCTCTCGAACGCATAAGCGGTGTGACCTCGGTTTCGGCCACTCCGAAAACCTTTGCGGCGGTGGAGGTGTGAATATCTCCGCCCGTAAGGAAGGTGTCAATCATATGTCTGTCATTTGCCATGTGGGCAAGCACCCTCAGCTCTATCTGAGAATAGTCGGCGTCTACAAGCAGACACCCTTCCTTTGCCGTGAAGAAACGGCGAAGCTCTCTCCCCAGCTCCTTTCTCACCGGAATGTTCTGAAGATTCGGCTCGGAAGAGCTTATGCGTCCGGTTCGGGTTTCGGTCTGATTAAAGGTGGAGTGTATTCTGCCGTCGGCCGATATCACCGAAAGCAGTCCCTCCACATAGGTGGATTTGAGCTTGGCAAGCTGACGGTATTCAAGAAGCGCCCCAACGGGGTGAAATTCCTTAAGCTCTTCCAGCACCTCGGCGTTTGTGGAAAAGCCGCTTTTGGTCTTTTTCTTGGCCGGAAGGCCGAGTTTGACAAAAAGGGCGTCGGCAAGCTGTTTGGGAGAATTAAGGTTAAACTCATAACCCACCGCATCGTATACCGACCGCTCAAGCCGGGCAATTCTGTCGGTCAGGGTCTCTCCGAATTTGCGAATGCCCTCTGCGTCGACCAAAAAACCTTCCCGCTCCATATTGCTGAGCACAAGGGCAAGGGGCATTTCTATATTTTCAAGAAGCTCCTGCTCCTTTTTGTCCGAAAGACGGAGCTTCAAAACCTCATAAAGACCGGGAAGTACAGCCGCCTTTTTCGCCTCTGACAAATATTTTTCAGGGCAGTTTTTAAGCTCGGCTCCCTCCACCGAATATTCCTCACACAGCCGCTCCACCGAATAGTCGGGTGCCGATGGATTTAAAAGGTAGGCGCAAAGCATGGTGTCAAAAATCGGATTTTTAAGGTAAATTTCCTGCTCGTAAAGGGACTTTAGGTCGTGAACCGCCGAAGGAGCCGAAGAACAAATCAGCTTTTCACACAGCTCTCCCTCGTATATCAAAACCTTATCGCCTTGTCTTACTGCCGCAGTTTTTTTACCGTCGCTAATAAATATTACCGGAAAAAAGAGTTGGCAAATTTCGCTAAAAGAATCGGCCTTTTCCACAACAAACTCCCGCTTATTTGAGAATTGGTCAAAGGGCTGCTCCTCCTGCTCGAGGCCCATGCGCTTTATTATTCTGAAAAGCTCCAGAGAGGCCAGTTTTCTTCTCAGCGCCGGAATATCCCCGGAGCACTCTTCAAAGCTTATGTCATAAGGCACCTCACAGCATATTGTACCAAGCTCACGGCTCAAATAGGCATTATCCTTATCCTTCAAAAGCTTCTGCCTTACCCCCGATTTTATGTCGGGGGAATCGATGCTTTGGTATACTCCTTCAAGATCTTGAAATTTAGCTATAAGAGAAAGAGCCGTCTTCTCCCCCACCCCCGCAACGCCGGGAATGTTGTCGGAGGAGTCTCCCATAAGCGCCTTGACCTCTATAAGCTGTTTCGGCTCGATTCCGTAATCCTCCCTTATTTTCTGAGGATTGTATACACGAAGCTCGGGTTGTCCCGCCTTTGTGGCGGCAAGAAGGACGGTGGTATTGTCATCCACAAGCTGAAGACTGTCCCGGTCGCCTGTGGCGATAAAGCATTCGTATCCCTTTTTTGAGCAAAGCTTGGAGACGGTGCCGAGAAAATCGTCGGCTTCATATCCTTCCTTTTCAAGCACGGTCACCCCGTAAAGCATCAGTATCTCCTTTAATATGGGAAACTGCATGGTAAGCTCGGCAGGCTGGGGCTTTCGGCCGGCCTTGTACTCGGAATAAAGCTGTTTTCTGAAGGTGGGCGCTTTAAGGTCAAAAGCGGCAAAAATCCTGTCCGGAGCCACCTGCTCTTTAAGCTTCATGAGTATGTTCAAAAAGCCGTAGATTCCGTTGGTAAATATGCCGTCCTTGGTGGAAAGAGACCGTATACCGTAAAACGCACGGTTGAGAATGCTGTTGGCGTCAAGAATGAGAATTTTCATATGACTCTCCGATTTTTATAATTTAGTAATACAAAAGCCGAAAAGAACTCCGGGGAGAGGTTTTCGGCTTAAACTTCGGTTTGGACTTCCGTCAGGCTTAACCGTTGCAGCAACCGCCGTCGTTGCAGGCGGCACATTTGCCCGACTTTGCTCCGAGCAATGGCTCCGGGTCGATTCCCTGACGGGTATAGTAATCGGCGATGGCTGCCTTTATGGACTGCTCGGCAAGCACCGAACAGTGTATCTTATGGACAGGAAGCCCGCCCAGAGCTTCGACAACCGCCTTGTTGGAAAGCTGTAGCGCCTCCTCAAGGGTGTGACCCTTTATCATTTCGGTGGCGATAGAGCTGGTGGCGATGGCCGAACCGCAGCCGTAGGTCTTGAATTTAACATCGGTAATGACATTGTCCTTAACCTTAATATACATTTTCATAATATCGCCGCATTTGGCGTTACCCACCTCGCCGACTCCGTCGGCATCGGGAATTTCTCCCACATTTCTCGGATTAGTGAAGTGTTCCATAACCTGTTCGGTATACATATATTTCAACTCCTGTTCTTTATTTGTTTTCTTTTTCCTGCTTTTTAATTTTTTCCCAAAGAGGCGACATGGCTCTCAGCCGCTCGATAATGGGAGGCAAACACTCAAGAATATAGTCGGCGTCCTCCATGGTGTTCCCATCAGAGAAGGAAAGGCGAAGAGAACCGTGAGCTATTTCGTGAGGAAGCCCAATGGCAAGCAGAACATGGCTTGGGTCGAGAGAACCCGAGGTACAGGCCGAACCGGAGGATGCACATATGCCCTTAAGGTCCAGCATCAGCAGAAGGGATTCCCCTTCTATTCCCTCAAAACACATATTTATATTGCCGGGCAGACGGTGCTCAAGGCTTCCGTTGACCCTCGAGCGCTCTATTTTCAGCGCTTGCTCTATAAAATGCTTCTGGATTTCACGGAGCTTTTTGTTCTTCTCTTCCATTCCGGCAGCGGCAAGGGTTATGGCCTCGCCCAGCCCCACTATTCCGGGGACATTTTCGGTGCCTGCCCGGCGGTTTTTCTCCTGGGCGCCTCCGTCAATGAGATTTTCCGGGCGGACACCCTTACGGATGTAAAGCGCTCCCACGCCCTTGGGTCCGTGGAACTTATGAGCCGAAAGGGAAAGCATATCTATATTCATCTGGCCTACATCAATTTTAACATTTCCCACAGCCTGAACCGCGTCGGTGTGGAAGAGCACGCCGTGCTTTTTACATACCGCTCCTATCTCGGCAATGGGCTGAACCGTGCCGATTTCGTTGTTGGCAAACATAACGCTCACAAGCGCCGTGTCCTCCCGAATGGCCGCCTCAAGCTCGTCCACCCTGACAAGACCGTCCTCATGAACCGGAAGAAGGGTAATGTCAAATCCCAGATTCTTCTGGAGAAAGGTCAGTGTGTGAAGCACGGCATGGTGCTCAAAAGCAGTGGAAATGATGTGCTTTTTTCCCTTTTTCATAAGAGCATAGGCGGTTCCCTTTATGGCCCAGTTATCGGACTCGCTTCCGCCGGAGGTAAAAAATATCTCGCCGGGCAAAGCCCCCAAAACTGCCGCTACCTTTTCTCTTGCGGTCTCAACGGCAGTTTTTGTCTTGTCGCTGATGTGATAAAGGCTCGATGGATTACCGTAATAATCGGTAAGATAAGGCGTCATTGCCTCCAAAACCGGCTTGCTCAGCTCGGTTGTAGCCGCATTGTCAGCATATACAAATCTGCTCATTCTGTTTCCTCCTTTATAAAAGATCTCAAAATAAACGCCGTCAGTTACGGCGGTCAAAAACAACAGCGGTTTTCGCTACTGTTTATTATAGCACGCGCCCTTATAAAATACAAGCAATTTTAAAGGATTTTCCCAAAATAAATTAGCGGTTGCTAACTTCCTTTGAAAAACATAGCTATTTGCTCGGTTTTGAATATTATTACCTATAAAATATGTTTATTTTCAATAGAGACTGTTTTTCGGCACATAAATTCACGGTGTTTTTTCCGTATGTCAGGTGTGCCTAATTTCCCCCAATTTAGGCGTCATCACCTGTTTTTCCCCGAGTCGTACTGCCTCTTTCACAAAAAAGCAAAGCTCAAAAATCCCATAACAACAAAAAACGCTCAGAAAGCTTTTCGCTTGCTGAGCGCCTTGGCATCACCGGTAAGGTGATTTATTTGAGAAAGAGCAGTATAACGGTGCATAAAGATAGGTAAGAAAAGCAAAAAGGTGCGTAGCCGCACTATTCGACAAATTGGAATTTGTCGATCTGATAATCATTCGACTATCAACAAATATTCTTTGGATTCAAATTTTCTTTCTTGATTCCAACTAGAGTATACACCATCGCGTTGATATCGGAAGCCAACCTTGGTCATAACCTTTCCAGAAGCAGGGTTGTCTTTGGCATGACAACAATAAAACTGTCGTTGATTTAATTCGTTTATGCCAAAGTCTATGATTACTTTGGCTGCTTCTGTGGTGAGACCTTGATTCCAATACTTTTTCATGATATTGTAGCCGAGTTCATACATACCTTTGGATTCTATAAAAACCAGTCCGCCAGAACCAATTAACTCCCCCGTTTCTTTTAGAACAAAGCCCCAATTATAAACACTATCGCTTTCGATTAGTGTTTCTTCAGACACAAGCCATTCAAATGTTTCTGAAATATTACTATGGAGTTCCCATCGCATGAATTTAGCAATATCGGGGTCGCTTGTCCAGTTTGAAAATGCACTTTCAACATCATTGGTGGTCAATGGCCTGAGGAGCAACCTTTCTGTTTCCAGTATCGGTGTTTTCATGCTCGTTTATCCTCTCGTTTTATAGATTCTTATTTATCGAACAAACTATACCACATAAATATGAATTTTTCAACCGAACGCAAAGAGCGCCCTCGACAACCGTTCCGGCTGCTGAGGGCGTTACGAGCATAAGAAGAAACCTCTCTTGTCTTGATAGACAAAAGAGGTTTTTTACATGCGAAAGAACGACTAAACGGTATATAAGTGGGGGTAAAAACGACCAAAAGTATGCGTAACCCTTGTTTTACGCCCAGTGCAACTCATAATAGTCCCAGTTATCAGAAATCTTTTTAATAAAGCACCAATCCGTGCCGTTGTTAGGTTTTCCAAAATACGCGCCACCGTCACCTTCGTGCATATCATTTTGAATCTTTTCCAAATCGTTTCCACCATAAAAATCAGGCAGTAACCATTCGTTTTCGGAAGAGTAATAATACCCGTAATATACTCCACCAACACTTAACCCCGTTGCTTTATAATCGTAGAATTCGTTTTCTTCTGCTGGGGAAAACGAATCCATATTTTCTGTTACATAATCGGAAATTTCATTATACATTTTGTTTGATAACGACATCCCACCACAAGCAGACAAAGAAAAGGTGAAAAAACAGATCATTAGCATACACAATATTTTTTTCATTTTGTTCCCTCCTTTAATGTTTTACAAGAGGCGATCAACAGTCGCCTAATGCGACCGCAAAGATTTCTGTGGTTTTTATAGATTTCTTCATCAATCGCGTTCGTATTGAACAACAAACGCAACCATCCTTCGGTTTCGCTACATTCCTTAAGAGCAATTTCAAATTTTGAGAGCATATCCGCTTTACTCTGCCCGTAATTTGCTTCACGGATGTTTGCATAAACGCTGCTTGAACTTTTACGGATTTGGAAAAGAGTGTTAGATGGTGCTTTCGTCTTTTGGCAAAGCAATTCTATTTCGGTTGCAAACTGCTCGGAATAGATCAGCAAATAATTTTTCACCATATAACCACTCCCTTCAAAAGCATTATACTACTTTTTGTAAACAAATCAAGGCGAAGCCTTGTATATCATCAATTCCGAAGGAATTGTATATCATCAACACGCAGTGTTGCATCTCATCAAGCCGCAGGAAAAATACACGCTGGCGCGTGATGAGATACAGCCCCAAAGGGGCTGATGATATTCACCGCACTTTGTGCGGCGATGATATGCCAAGCCTGCGGCTTGGATAAAAAAAACGAACTTTTGGTAGACAAAAGTTCGTTCTTTTTTGGTGGACATTAACGGACTCGAACCGCTGACCCTTCGCACGTCAAGCGAATGCTCTACCAGCTGAGCTAAATGTCCTTGAGCGTTTACGATTATACAACAAACGCAGATAAAAAGCAAGTATTTTTTATAAGTTTTTTAAAGTTTTTTACTCAAAGGAAACTTGGGTGACAAAAGATTGCTCCCCGTTAATTGTAACCGAGTAGAGAATATCGTTTTCGTCATGGAAATAAAGCTGTCCGCCGGCATAATAAAGGTCGGTTGCCTTTGGGGCTTGGCAAAGCGTGACGTCTTCCTCACTACGCTCCCGTTCACTTTCCAGACTTCTTTGGTGAAGATACCCCGCACCGTCAATGTAGAAAATCGTTCCCCGTCCGCTGTTGTCGGTGGTAAATGCGAAGATCGAGCCGCTTATTTCGGTAAACTTGAGACCCACATCCACCCCCGACACGACCGAGGGGATTTTGCAAATCTTTCGGTCAACCGAGTAGTAGAGGTCGTCAAGGGTATAGCAAAAGCTGTCAACCTGCCGATCAAGCAGGGTGGTCTTTTTACTTCCGTCGGTGGCAATTTTATGAATTCCGTTCAGGTCTGAATATACTACCACACGGTTGTCGGCCGTAAAATCGTTTATACATCCGTCCGAAAGCTTTTTGAGCATTTTTCCGTCGGTCCGCATTTTATAAAGATAGAAATCTCCGCCCACAAAATATATCCAGTTGCCGTTCAGGCTCATTTTTCGGCAGTCTGTAACATCCCCTACAGTCTCGCTTATCGCACCGTAAAATGGGGTCTTTTTTATCTGTCCGCCGTCGATAAAATAAACAAATCCGTCAAGGGGATTGATGTAACTTACATCGCCCTCGTAAATAACGGCGGTCGCTCCGCTTTCTCTGGATATTCTTCCGAGATCCCCGTTTTTCATTCTGACAAAAACATAGTCGTCGGTTTCGGTCACATATCCTTTGTAAAACAGATTTGATGAAAGGGTGGCGGGTGCAAGGGTTCCTGGATCGTAGGGAATATAAAGTATAATGCCGATTATGACAGCCATAACTATAACAGCCAGCCCTACAAAGAGGGCGGCTGTTTTTTTGGCTTTTGTTTGGTCGTTTCTTTGGTCAGACATATCTTTCTCCTATTCAGAAAACTCGGCCGAGCGCCTGAGTATACATTCGTTTCCCTTTTTAAACAGCTCGGTGCCTAGGGCCGTCAGCTTTTTGTCCCCGGGGCGTTCGCAAATAAGGGCAAAGGTTTTGCCCATCTCAGCTTCGGCATCTCCCACACCCCTGACCGCAAGATAGTAGAAGGAGAGGGCGGTGGAGTAATTTCCCTCGGAGCCGAAGGTCTCGGGAGTAAGCCTTTCCATTTCAACCTGACAGGCGTTTATGACCGTGCGGGCGAGAATATTACTCTGAAGATACCTTTCGCTTCCCACCGTAACCGAGAAAAGCAGCAGCAAACGGCAGTTTATAAGCAGCTTGTCGTCCACATCCCTGAGAATTTCAAATTCTCCTTCACATCGGCATATCTCTTTGGCAATGCTTTTTCCCAAAAGATCGGCAAGCGCCAGCTTTCCGTCCTCGTCGGCCTCCTCGATCTGTTCGAGAAGCTGAGCCTTTTGACGGTCGGGATTTTCGTCCGGCACCTTTTGCCCGGCAATTTTCATGTCTCCGTCACCCTCAAAGAGGGGCTGGATTTTTTCGGTCATACAAACACCTCTTTCTCCTTTTTCGGAAGAAGGTCAGATGAGAGCGGTTATGCTCTCGACAAATTTATCAAGTCCGGTGGAAAGAACCGAAAAGCTTCCCTGGCCGTTAAGACTTATAAAATATCTGCGGTCGGAAAGGGGAGAAAATCTCACCGTATCGGTTCCCGGGTAGTCCCGATAGGTAAAGGCCACGCTGACATACGGAGTTTCGGCATCCTTGGCATTTTCGGCCTTTTCAAAGGTGGATATGGAAATAAAATCTGCATATGCCTGTCTAAAGGCGGCGGTATCAACCGTCTTGCCGCCGACCGTAACGGTCAGGTCGGAGTCGTCCTCCGGGGCAAAGGTCAGGTCAAAAACGGTGGAAACCCCGTCCTTTGTAAAGGTAACCGTCTTGAGTTTGGTTATGTTGCAGGAATAGACGGTTTTGGACGCATATCCGTCGGCAGAAGTAAAGAGGGTTGAAACCTGGCTTTCCTCTACCAGGAATATGGCGGGATTTCCCTTTATCATAACCGCATAATAGGAATTTTCCCCCGATTCATCGCTCGTCTTGTTTCCCACATTTATCGTAAAATTTTTGTTTTTGACGGTGTAGGAAACGGTGACAGCCGGAGTTTTCAGTCCGTAGGACTCAAGCTGGGATACCGAAGGGGAAATTACGGCGCAGCTATTTGCCGAAAGTCCGGACGAAAGCGGCTTGAGGAGAGCGGTCATTTTATCCACGTTGACATTTTGGGTTACCGGCTGGGTCATCATGTAAATGCTGTTGTGAGGAGGCGTCTCAACATCAACATTGGTAAACTTAAGCTTTTCGGGGAAGGATGAGCCGGAAATTTCCAGGTTGTCGAAATAGGAAAGCTCGCCGCTTATAAAGTATTTGTCCGAAACCTCTTCCCCATCCTCGGTATAATATGTTTCATCCTCAATGGGGTCGATTATGTCGGTCTGGACAAAATAGGTCAAATCTTTTTCGGCAAAATTGCAAATGCCAGGTTCAACCCGGTAAATTCGGCTGTCGGGGGCAAGCTCGTCGGAATTTCCGGCACTGTACTGGTCGATGGTGATGAATCTGTCGGTTCCGGTGGGAGCCTGGTCGCCGCAATAGACGGTATATTTCGAGCCGTCCTCAAAGCTTACCTGAATTGATGACCTGGGGCTGTCAAGCCCGCATTCCTCCAGATAGGTCTTGCCCCCCTGGGGGATTTCGGCGTCCTTGTCCTCGGCATAGACGCTGACATATGTTGGCGCCAGCACCTCCCCGAGAATAAAAGAAACGCGGGTGTCGTTAAATTCAATGCCCGAAATATTGGTCTTTTCGGCGGCATTTATCTCCCAGACGGTGGTATCCTTTTCGGTTTCCTCGCCGCTCACCGGATCGGTGGAGGCGGTCTTTCCCACGGTGGGAATTATAGCAAAGGTGTCATACTGATTTTTAACCACAACATTGGTAATGGGACCCATTTTAAGTCCATCGGTCTTGGTGGCAGAAGAGGAATAGTCTCCCAAATCAAAAACGGTCTGGGTGGTAACCTCGGAGTTTTCGTCGGAACTCTGCTCCTCTTCACCGTCCTTGCCCCAAAGGCGTGTGGCCGCAAAGGCACCGAACCCCAGAGCGACGCAAACCGCAAGAGCAATTACGGTATTGACCGTGCGTTTTGAAACCCTGCGCTTTTTGGGAGCCTTGTTGGAAACCGTGGCCGGAGCGTCAAAAATGGTTGTATATTCCCCGTCGCCCTTTTTCTTTTCGGGGGCTGCGGGCTTGTTTTCGAGATCTTTCTCGTCCATAGTTTTCTCCTTGTTTTTAGGTTCTCTTGCGGCGACGGTTCCAGATAACGATGCCCACCACAATAAGTCCCACGGGAATTATTCCCACAAATACAACATACATGACCGTGGGGGCGCTGTTGTTTATAAGCTGGCTGGAAAAGCTGGAGGCGTTAATGACCTTGGGAGAAATCGTAACCGTCTCCACCTCCTGATCCGCACCGGAAATTCCGTTAAATATGTTGAGGGTAAGGGTAGAGTTATAAATCGAGCTTTCGGAAAGCACCTGGTCGTAGAACATATATGTTCCGCCGAAATACACCACATGGGATTCGTCGGTCTTTTCTCCGTCTCCCTTGCTGTCATAAGCCGAGCCCATAAGTACCAGGTCGAAGGGGCCGGTCTCGGTGGCCTCGGACACCTTCCAGTCCTGGTCGGCGTCTACCGGTCTTCCCACCGTTGTGTCATAGGATTGCACTATCCGGGTGGTATACCGTCTGCTCTCGGTTTCAAAGGTTGTTCTGGCAAGACGGTAGATGTCGGGATATATGACAGTGTTGTTGGCGTCATAGCTTTCGGTATATTCGCTATCGGCCGGCTGCACCACAAGGATGTTTGGCGCCGAATAGGAGTTGGTCTCGTCATAGCCCATAAGGGGAAGAACTCCGATTCCCCATTCGGATAGGAACTGCTCCAAATTGGGCAGAACCGGCTGTCCGGCAGAGGCAACATAAATCAGATTCTTGCCGTAATTTCCTCCGTTTATAAGATAATCGGAAATTTTGGAAATCTCGTCGCTTGTATAGTCCTCGGTGGGCTGATAAATAAGAATAAAGGGGGAGTCGGCGGGAATCTCGTCGGTCAGGGGATTCGCAACATCGGTAAGGGTGTAATTGTTTTGGGTAAGCAGGCTTTTAAGCCCCGCAAGAGCTGAATTTTCCCCGTTGGCAGTCTGAGCCCCGTGTCCTCCCAGCACGGCAATGTTCACCGAGCTTTCGGAAGTGACCGTATATATCGCCGAGGTCATTTCCATGGCGAGGTTTGAGCCGGTCAGGTTGTTGTAATAAGAGGAGCCGTACATGGCAAGCTGGCTGTAGAGCGACTGGTTTATTTCGGTGGAGAATATGTCGGTCATCTTGATTATGCGGTACCGCTCGTTCTCTCCGGTTTCGGTCTGGTGGGTACAGGCAACGATAATATCCCCATAAGAGACATTATCTTCCGAGTATTTATTGCTCACTTCGGAGAAATCGGTGACTGAATTGGGATCGCGGAATTCCACCGATATTTTGCCGTTTATGACCGGGAAGGATTTTATAAACATAAGGGTCTGGACAGCGTATTTGCTATACATAACGCTGACATCGTCACTGCTGATATTAAGGCCGCAGTTCTTAACCATGGCTTCGACATAGGTACCGCCCTCAAAGTCGTCCTCGGCGGCGCAAACCGTAATCTTAATGTCCTTACTGACATTTTCCACATAGTCCTTATACTCGCCGTCAAGATTTATGGTGTAATCCCGGTTGGAGGTAAGGTCGATGGAAAAGGGAAAACGGTCGTTGACCGTTGTGATTATAACGTTAAGCAGAATGGTTATTACAATGGCAACCACCACAAGTATGACCGCCATTCCGCCCCTTTTGAAAGCTTTCATGTTTGATTTCATTTTCTGTCCCTCCTATCAGGCGTAGCGTCGGCGGTCAATGGCCGTTATGCAGAAGAATATGAACAGAACCGCCAGACTGACAAAGAAGAAGACATCCGAATAGTTGAGGGTTCCATTGGTAAAGTTGGAAAAACGGTCGAGAATAGACATTCCTTCAAAAATTTTGACCACATAATTTGCAAAGGTGTTGGACATCTGTCCCAGGAAGGTGACCACAAAGCTGGGAATGAGCACAAGCCCCAGCTCGGCGGCATAGGTAGCCACCGCAACCACCACCTGTAACTCGGTCAGGGTCGAAATAAACATTCCCATGGCAATAAGAGACGCACCAAAGACAAGAATTCCGATAAAGTTACCGAAAAAGACCATCCAATCGGGGGTTATATAAAAGGTGATGATGATTTGATAAACAAAGGTGATTCCCACAGCAATGGCGTATACCGCCAAGGCGGCAAAAAACTTGCCCAGCACCACCGATGTAATCTTGACCGGGGCGGTCATGACAAGCTGGTCGGCCTTTTGGTGGCGTTCCTCGCTGAAAAGGCGCATGGTTAAAATGGGAATTATAATGAGGGCGCAAAGGAAAAGCCCCGGGGAGAAAATTCCCGAAAGATCGGGCTGACCGGCTTCAAAATACACTGCGAAAAGCAGACCGGAAATTATATAGAATATTGCCAGAACCGCAAATCCTATGGGAGAGGTGAAGTAGGAACGGAACTCTCTTTTAAAAATCGCTTTCATTACTCGGCGTCCTCCTTTTTGTCGCTTTCATCCCCGTCGTCGGTTGTTCCGAAGGCCTTTATCAGGCTTTCGGGGGGCTCGTTTATCATACGCAGGAATATGTCCTCAAGAGAAAGAGTGTCGGTATGAAGCTCGGTTATGAGCCATCCGTTAAGCATCATTGTCCTGGAAATCTCGGCAGCAAGGTCGGCAACCTCGTCCGGCTCGATTTTGAATTCGGTGGACTCCCCTGCCGTTCCGGTGACGGTTATCTTGCCGATGCCTTCTATCTTGTTAAGCTCGTTCAATATATCCTTTGCGGGACCTTCCGCCGAAAGCTTTATGGCATAGCTGTCCGAAAGACGCGCCGAGAGATTTTTGGGGGTGTCATCGGCAATAATCATTCCCTGATTTATGATAATGATGCGCTTACAAACCGCCTGAATTTCCGAAAGAATGTGGGAGCTGAGAATAACCGTATGGGTTCTGCCCAGCTTATGTATAAGCTCTCTTATTTCGATAATCTGGGAGGGGTCGAGTCCAACCGTCGGCTCGTCGAGAATGAGCACATCGGGGTTTCCCACAAGCGCCTGGGCAATACCCACCCTTTGGCGATAACCCTTAGACAGATTGCGTATAAGACGGTTTTGAACGTCATCTATTTTAACCAGCTTGCGTATTTCGCCCAAATGGGGATTCCTTGGCAGTTTGGTCTTTTTCAGGTCATAAACAAAATTCAGGTATTCGTTAACCGTCATGCCGGGAAAGAGAGGCGGCTGCTCGGGCAGATAGCCGATGTGCCGCTTGGCCTCCTCGGGCTGTTCAAAGATATCATACCCGTTTATGGTAACACTGCCGGAGGTTGCCGAAAGGTAACCGGTTATGATGTTCATCGTTGTGGATTTACCTGCACCGTTGGGTCCGAGAAAGCCTACAATCTCGCCGTCGTTAATGGTAAAGTCGGCGTTCTTGACAGCTTTAAATTTCCCATACTTTTTTGTCAGGTTTTTTACTTCTATCATTGTGTTCCCTCCAAAAAATCGGAATAGTCCGAGTAATATTTTAAATGGTAAAAATGAATATAGTTTAAACTTTTAATAAATTATAATAGTTTTTTTGATTTTTTGCACAATCCGGAAGATATAGTAAAAAATCAAATTGACAAACACAATATATTGTGTTATAATAATTTCAGAAAAAACAGACAAAAGCAGTTATATCCCAATTAAGGGACTTTGGTTTTGATATAATAAGCAAAACGAAAGGGGAAATGAAAAATGATCGGAGTAATTGTGCTTTATATAATGATACAGATGTGGATTTTTGACGCCGACAAAAAAGCTGACAAAAAGGGGAAAAGAAAAACTCAGGTCAGGAAATTTAACGACGGCTGGGAGGTCTACACAAATTCCAAAGTGTCGTAATGCTTTTTTGCGGGGAAGCTTCCCCGCTTTTTTTATATAATTCCTTGGGCGAATTCCTCGGCCGAGAAGGGAATAAGGTCGTCTATTCCCTCTCCGACGCCCACCAATTTAACCGGAATTCCCAGTTCTTCCTTTATGGAAAGAACCATTCCGCCCTTGGCCGTCCCGTCAAGCTTTGTGAGCACAATGCCGGTTATGCCTGCGGCGGCGGCAAATTCCTTTGCCTGATTCATGGCGTTTTGCCCGGTGGTGGCGTCGATTACAAGCAGGGTTTCCCGGTCGGCGTCGGGAAGTTCCCGGTCGATTATACGGGATATTTTGTTAAGCTCATCCATAAGTCCCTTTTTATTATGAAGGCGGCCGGCGGTATCGCAGATTATAAGATCGCTTCCTCTGGCCTTGGCCGACGAAATGGTGTCAAATACAACGGCGGCGGGGTCAGAACCCTCCTTTTGCTTTATCATGGGCACGTCTGCACGGTTTGCCCACACCTCAAGCTGTTCGATAGCGGCTGCACGGAAGGTATCGGCGGCGCCGAGAATGACCTTTTTGCCCTCCTTTTTATATTTTAAGGCCATTTTCCCTATGGTGGTGGTTTTTCCGGCCCCGTTAACCCCAATCATAACTATAATTGACGGCTTTGTGTCGGTCTTTATGGGCTGACCGTCGGCCAGCATTTCGGTTATGATCTCTCTGAGCATCCCCCTTATGTCCTCGGGATTTTCGGTACGGGAGGCCTTAACGCGGCCGCGAAGCTCACCGCAGATTTTTTCGGCCGTGTTGACCGAAATGTCCGACATTATGAGTATTTCCTCAAGTTCCTCAAAAAGCTGATCGTCAATCCTCGTAAAAACCGAAAGCACTCCGTCGAGAGCCGAGGAAAGAGAGCTTTTTGTTTTTTTCAGACCTTCTGCTATTTTACTGAAAAAACCCATCAGTTGTATTCCTTCCCTTCAAGTTTAAGTATCTTTGAAACGCCCTTTTCCTGCATGGTTACGCCGTAAAGGACATCGGCTTCCTCCATGGTTCCCCTCCGGTGGGTAACGACGATAAACTGGGTCTGACCGCACATTCTGCGAATATAATTTGCAAATCGGTCGACATTGACATCATCCAGGGCAGATTCCACCTCGTCCAGCATACAGAAAGGCGGCGGAGCCACCTTCATCATGGCAAAATATATGGCCAGAGCCACAATTGACTTTTCGCCACCCGACAACTGCTCTATGCTGGAGACGTTTTTTCCGGGGGGCTGTACCTTTATTTCTATGCCGGAATTGAGCACATCGGCGGGATCGGACAGCACCAGGTGGGCTGTTCCCCCTCCGAAAAGCTCGACGAATGTGGCCGAAAAATTTTTGTTAATGAGGGTGAATTTTTCGTTAAATGCCGTTTGCATATTGCCCACGAGTTCGGCAATAAGCCGCTCAAGCTGTGTTTTTGCCGTTTCAACATCGGTAAGCTGAGCCTTCATGAACTCATACCTCTGGGAAACCTCGGCATATTCGTCAATTGCCTCGAGATTTATGCTCCCGAGCGCCTTAATCTTGCCTCTGATTTCCCTGAGTCTCCTGTCGGCAGCCGAAACATCCTTTATCTCGATTTCAAGCTGTTGGGCGGCCGTTACGGTCAGCTCATATTTATCAAACAGCTTGGCAACAACGCTTTCCTGCTCCTTCTGCATGTTATCCCGGCGCTCGGTCAGCCTGGTGACCTCGCTGGAAAGCCGTTCCTTCCGGGCCGAAAGGTCCCTTTCTTCGGCCGTCAAAGCCGAAATTTCGGCCTCAAGACGGGTGCGCTCTTCAAGCTTTTGTTCGGATCTTTCCCTGCTTTGCGCCGCCCTTTCTCTCAGCTCGACGATTTCACCCTTAAGCTTTTCTATTTGAAGATTTTCGGCAGAGTTTGCCTCTTCAAGCTCGCTTATGCGGGATTCCATGGCAGTTTTTGCATTTATGGCGTCGGTTTTTCTGGCATTTATGGAATCGATGCCCATTTTAACCGCCTCTGCCTCGTTTTCAAGGGACAGTATGGTCACTCGGACGGCCGAATTCTCCATGAGCAGTTTTTCCCTGCGCTTTGAAAGTTCTTCCGACTCCTTAGAAAGATTGTCAAGACAGCCCCGGCGCTCGTCAAGCTGTTTCTTAAGAGACTCCACTGCCTGGTCTGCGTCGGCGGCTGATTTTTTCAGCTCGGCGATTCGGTCGGCGGCCTTTTGCCGTTCATCTTCAATTTCGGCCAGAGCCGCCCGTCCGCTTTGGATATTTTCATTCAACCTTTTAAGCTCGGAAAGAGCCCTTATCTTATCTTCGTTTGCGGTGGTGCGCTCGGCCTTTGCACCCTCAACCGCGGCAAGACGGGAGGAAAGTTCGGCCGATATTTTCTCGCCTTTTTGGGTTTCTTCCTTTATTTTTTCCCGAATAGCGGCCGCATCGGCCTTTAGCTTTTCTATCTCGGAAGAACGGGAAAGCAGACCGGCAGAGCGGCTGAAGGAGCCTCCGGTCAGCGAACCTCCGGCGTTTACCACCTGTCCGTCAAGGGTTACCATGCGGAATTTATATCCGAATTTCTTTGCGATGGCGGCGGCACAGTCAATATCCTCGGCAACGCCTATCCCCCCCAAAAGATAGGAAAAAATCTCCTTATATTTGGGGTCAAAGGAAACAAGCCTGTCGGCCATGCCCAAAAATCCGGCGCAGTCCTCAATCCCGGGGGCCGAAATTTTTCTTCCCCGAATGTTGTCGAGAGGTAAAAATGTTGCCCTGCCAAGGCGGTTTTGCTTTAAAAAGGCTATAGCCCGTTTTGCGTCGGCTTCCCTTTCGGTAACGATGTGCTGAAGAGCTCCTCCAAGAGCCACCTCCACCGCCGCCGAATATTTTTCCTCCACATTGACAAGGCGGGAAACCGGCCCTTTTATACCCGAAACATGTCCCTTTTCAGACTCTTTGATGACGGTTTTAACCGTGTTGTTAAATCCGTCAAGAGAATTTTCCATGTCGGTGAGAATTCTCGCCCGACGAAGCTTTTCTCCCTCGTCAAGGGTCAGCTTTCTAACCGTTTCATTTGAGCGGTCGAGCTTTTCCTTTGCCGAGCTTATAAGCATCTCGGCGCCCTTGACGGCGTTTTCACATTCGCTTATTTTTGAGTCATATGTCTCAAGGTCCTTTTCAAGCTCGGCTTTTTCGGCCTCGGCCTCGGCCAAAATGGCCTTGCGTTGCTTAAGGCCGTCTTCAAGGGCGACCCCCCTGCTCTCTATTTCGGTAAGTGAGGACATAGCCGTGACGGTTTTTATGCTTTTTTCGGAAATGCTTTGTCCGAGCAGAGAAATTTCTCCCCGAACCGAATCAAGCTTTCGGTCGCTCTCCTCAAGAGCCTTGAGCAGCTCTTCCAAATGTGCCGCCGAATTTTCCAGAGCAAGGCGTTTGGTCTTTATTTCCTCCTGCTTTTGCTCAAGCTCTTGGGTCTTTTCCCTGAGCTCTCCGTCCAGAGCCGAATCTCTGTCATCCTTTAAAATATCCTCTTTAAGGCGATTTATGTTTTGGTTATTGTGGAAAATATTGTTTTCGCAAACGGCAATCTGCCCCTCCACACGGGCGACCGCCTCCTCGCTTTCGGAAATCCCCCGACGCAAAGCGTCCATTTGTACGGTCAAAAGTCTGGTCTTTGACCCATAGCTGTCCAAAAGGTCGATTATCTCGTCTATCCGGTCCCTTGCCCGCTCATAATCGGCCTGTGCCACATCTATCTTGCGGGTCTGTCCCCTGAGACTTTCCTTGATTTTTTCAAGACTGATAAGCCAGAGTCCGACCTCCAGCTCCTTGCACTCCCCCGAAAGTGTCAGAAACTTCTTTGCCTTTTTGCACTGTTCCTCAAGAGGGCCGACCCGGGCGGTCAGCTCCTGCATAATGTCCCGAAGGCGCACGAGGTTTTCCTCGGCCGCCGAAAGCTTTCGCTCGGCCTCGGTCTTGCGGTAACGGAACCTGGAGATTCCTGCGGCCTCCTCGAACATTTCCCTTCTCTCGTCGGATTTTCGGGAGACAATATCACTTATCTTTCCCTGTCCTATCATGGAGTAGCCGTCCCGTCCAAGACCCGTATCCATAAAAAGCTCGTTTATATCCTTAAGACGGACGGTAGCGTGATTGATCTGATATTCGCTTTCTCCCGAACGGTAGTAACGGCGGGTTATAAAGACCTCATCG